>CAZVTX010000417.1:0-2507 GCA_964629395.1 uncultured archaeon | reverse complement strand
GCAAAAAATTTAGGTTTAAAATCAGCTGAAGGAGTTGTGGAGTTTGAAAAAATTGAAGTTCCAGAAACGGATGACCCTGAAAATACGGGAAAAGAATATGCCGAAAAAGCGGAATTTGAATATAAACACGGCAATATTAAAAGTGCAGTTGAAAAGTACCGTATTGCAAATTTATTATTAAAAAGAGCAAAAAATGTAGATTTTTTTGATTTATATCTAAAAGTTTCTTTAAAACTTGCAAAATTATGCGTATTACATGATTATCCCGAGACCGCTAATCAATTGATAAATGAGATAAAAGTATTCTCCCAAAAAATGAATTTAAAACCTAATTATTACGTCGGAAAAACGGAGATATTACTTGGATATCTTGCTGAACTTGAAAAAGATTATCAAAAAGCAAAAGAGCATTATATCAAAGCTAAAAATAATTTTGAAAAGGGTAAAATTTATTATAATATCTCTAAAGCTGCCGAGCTTACTGCAGCTGCCAACTTGAGATTAAATGAAAAAGAAAATGCTATAAAAAACCTAAAAGATGCATTATATAATATTACGATGGCTGAAAAATTGCAAAATTCCAAAAAATCTCAAATAATATGGAATGTTTTAAAAAAAGGATTAACCGCCAAAATTAAATATATCGAAAATGTTAAAAAAGAATCCGGAATCGAAAAAATTGATTAACAAGTAAAATTTATATGAAAAGTATTATTTTTTAAAATCATTCAAATAAAATAATTTTAATAACCGGTGCTACAAATTATTAACCATTGCCAAGGTGGCGTAGCCCGGGAACGCACCAGACTGAAGTTTTCAGATTTTCGCTAAAATTTGGAAATCTGGGTATCGGGGGTTCAAATCCCCCCCTTGGCACTAATATTTTTTACTAGAATTGAAATTAATGCCTAATTTTTTAAATATTTTTTAGATTTTCAATTTAAACTCTCAAAAATAATAATCTAAGGCATTAATATCTGTAATAATGGGGATTAAACGTTTGAATTTTTCAAAAATAACATTTTCGCTTATATTTTTTATTTTTCGATTTGAATAGAATTAAAATAATTCAATAATATTTTATATTAGAACTTTCTTATTGATCTTAAATTTTATAATTAAATACGGCGTATTTAATATGAGAAGGTTAGGGGTCTTAATATTTTTAATGTTCATAACATCATCAATGTTATCTATAATTCTATATACAAATTTAAATAAAAATACGGGAGTTAATGGTGTTATATCATCGAGCTCTAATGAAAACATCGATTCTGATCCTAAATTGTCTAATTCGCAGATATATGATTATTTTCCCGAAGATATTCCGTATTATTGGGAAGATTTAGCGGGTAAAGTAGGGCAACCCGATGTTCTTAATATTACAGCATTATTCACGAATAAAGATGATGGCTATTATCATACAAAGCTTCCTTTTGATTTTAACTTTTACAAGTCTTCTTTTGTAGATGTATACATTTCTACTAATGGATATTTGAGTTTTAATGCTACTACTCCAACATTATGCTCAAATTATGATTTTCCAATAAGCGGAAGCGAATATTCTTATATGATTGCTCCCTTTTGGGATGATATTGATTTAAATCGTGGTGGATCAGTCATTATCGCAAACATCACATCTGGCACCGATGATAAATGGGTTTTAGAATTTAAAAAAGTATATCATTTAGATGGAAATTATATCGGCTCTTTTGAATTAATCCTTTATGAAAGCGGAATAATTCAATTTAATTTTCAGGAGATTAATTATACCGGAGGATGGTATACAACAGGCGTTAATCTCGGTGATGGAAAACATTTTTTTCAGGATAATCGACTATATCCGAGTCTAATTGATTTTAGTTTTAAACTTCAATATGAATTTACTATTTTCTATGATGATTTTGAAAGCGGGGTTAAACCTGAATGGTCCGGAATCGGTGCGCCCAATTTATGGCATATTACAACAAACGAATCATTTAGCGGAACTCATAGCTTATGGTGTGCTAATGAATCCACAGGTACATATGAGAAATTTGACCAAGGATCCGCAATTAGAGTAAGAGAAAGTGTTACCATAAATGATTTAGATTTTAGCGGTTATTATGATGCATATTTAAAATTTTGGTATAAAAAGATTACAGAAAATAGCCAATTTTACGATATCGTGGAGATCTCGGTAAATATTTACGGGGATCAGTTCTATCTTAACCCTAAATATGTTTCTAATGATTTTCCAATAAAGAACATAAATTGGGATAATAATACATGGACATATTTCGAGATTAACCTTACATTCTTAGCAGGTTTTAAACATGTTGATGTTATCATAACTTTTGATACTATTGATAGCACAGCTAACAAATATTCTGGCTTTAAAATAGATGACATACAGATTGTAGGTTATAGAAAACAAATTTTCTGGGTTAATAGTCTGGGTATTGAAGAAGGTGATGAATATAAATATTACATTATGGATATGGATCCTACAAATTATTGGGATGTAT
>CAZVTX010000416.1:0-2550 GCA_964629395.1 uncultured archaeon | reverse complement strand
TATTTGAGTTTAAAATATTAAATAAATATATGATCCAAAGGATCATATTTATATACGATCAAATAGATCATATATTTAAGAAAAAAATTCTATAAAATTAAAATGTTTCATAAAAATTTTTTTAATGATTGTTCCAACCAAATCTTTTATCCTTTTCCTTTTCATTTCTTTGATAAACCTTTTATCATTTATACAATGAAAAAGGAGCGATATCATCCTGTACATGGTTTTAGATGTCATCATCCCTTTATACTCAGATTTCCTTTTTTTACTCATTCTATGAATGAAGCATTCCCTTTGGGTAGAGAAAAATTCAAAGAAATGAAAGAACTATTTATTTTGACTATTATTTCCTCGTTTCCGCAAGGTATAACGATTTATCAGATGCATTCAATTTTTAAATTTTCAAGAGGTATGCTTTTGAAAACTTTTGAAGATTTAACAAAAAAAGGATATCTAAAAACAGAAGAATCTGAATATAAGGGAAGAAAACAAAAATATTATAAAATAACAGAGAAAGGTAAGAATTATCTAGAAATATTAAAGAGTAAATGGGCTAATAAATTTGCTTTCATGTCGGAAATGGTTCCGCCGGAAGAATATGATAAAGCATTTCTATATGAAAGGTTTAAACAGTTTATTCTTAAAAGAATGGAGATGTGGGATAATTCTGAAGAAGCTATAAGTTTTATCAAAGAATTAAAGCTCACTTTAGAATCTCTTTTACATAGAATTGAGATAAGAAGGCAGAGATTAGAAATGGAAAAGTCAAAAATAGATTCATTACTCTCGAAAATTGAAAGTTTAGAAACAGTCGACTTAGATATTTTAAGGAAAATAATAAAAAAAGAATTGAAGTCTAATAATTAAGAGGTAAGAAAAATAATGAATGAAAATATAATTGAAGTTAAAAACCTCACAAAAATATATGAAGATGGTAATGTTTTAGCCGTAGATAATATCAGCTTTTCTATTAGAAAAGGGGAGATTTTTGCATTACTCGGGCCTAATGGTGCAGGAAAGACAACAACGATAAGCATGCTGGCTACGCTTTTATTTCCAACTAAAGGAAAAGCAATAGTAAATTCTTTTGATGTAGAGAAAGAATCCCATAATGTGCGAAAAAGCATCGGGATTGTATTTCAAGAACCTTCATTGGATGGAGAAATGACCGGCTGGGAGAATTTGGAATTACATGGAATTTTATATGGAATGCCAAAAAAACAGAGGAGAAATAAAATTAAAGAGATGTTAAAATTGGTTGATTTAGAGGATAAAGCGGATATGTTTGTTAAAAATTATTCTGGAGGTATGAAAAGACGATTAGAAATAGCACGTGGTTTATTACATGAGCCGAGAATATTATTTCTTGATGAGCCTACTTTAGGTTTAGATCCGCAAACGAGAAGGAAAATTTGGGAAAAAATTAGGGAATTAAATAAAGAATTAAAAATAACAATTTTATTAACCACGCATTATATGGAGGAAGCTGATGAATTAGCAGATCGGATTTGTATAATGGACCACGGTAAAATAATCGCCTTAGATACTTCTGAAAACCTAAAACGGCAGATTTCAGGGGATATTATTGATATAGAATTAGAGAAAATAAATGAAAAGGAAAAAATTCGTTCATTGATAAAAGATTTTAATGCTTTAGAAGGAGTAAGAAATGTCTCTTTAGGCAGTTCTCAAAAAGATGAATCAAATGGTCAACCAGCTATGAAATTTCCCCCTCATATGAATCCATCTATGGTACAAGCAAGATTAAGAGAAATAACATCTGACCCTAAAAAATTTGTAAATATTCTGAAAAAATTCCCTATGGCATCTCAAATGTTTGTAAAAGCACCTTTAGATGTAAAAAAAAGAGTCGCAAATGTAATGCCCGAGAATTTAATTGATCAACTTCCAGAAGAAATAAAAGATATTATTTTAAAGATAAAAAGTGGAGAATATAAGGATATAAAAGATGATAATTCAATAAATTTATCTATATCTTGCGAAAAAGGTGGAAAAATTTTACCGGAGTTAATTCAAATTATAAATAAATTTGGTTTGAAAATAAAAGCGATAAATATGCACCAGCCTAAATTAGAAGACGTATTTTTACATTTTGTAGGTGAAGAGATTCGTGAAGAATCTTCTGATCGTGTATCAGGAATAAAAAGAATGATTCAAATGAGGCAATTAAGGAGGTAATAATCAAAATGTCTCTAATTAAATTTAAAAAAATAAACTATCCCGCAATTTGGATACTTGCAAAAAGGGAGATTTTAGAATTTTACAGAAATAAGTCCAGATTAATTTCATCATTTGCTCAAGGATTTCTTTTCCTTTTAATCTTTAGCGGGGGATTTGCTAATATTGATATTATTATTCAAGGTAAACACATTGATTCCAGAGCTTTTACAGGTTCCGGTATAGCTGCGATATTTATTTTATTTGTCGGAATTTTCGGAGGTATGGGGATTATTAGAGATAAGATGTTCGGCTTTATGAAAGAATTAATGGTTGCTCCAATCAACAGAAAAACATTAATGACAGGGA
>CAZVTX010000415.1:0-2575 GCA_964629395.1 uncultured archaeon | reverse complement strand
ACACCGATAAATTGAAGTCCGCTGCCAATCTTCCAAATCCAAATGTTAGATGGATTGTAATTATTTGCATTAAAATCTGTAATTACATCGAAAATAGCGAGAATGAATCTTCCCGAACCTAAAAAATAAAAACTAAATGCATAGAAAAGGTTAAATTCCTCTGCCGAGCCTTTTTCCTTCTTTTGAATTAAATATTTCTTTAAAGCAAACGTTCCGAAAATAAAATACATCGCAAGCAAAAATAAAAGTGAGATTATATATCCCGTGAAATTTAAATCAGTCATGTTTGACTCTCCATTAACACTAATCTAAATACCAATAAATTGCTCTTATTCTTAAATTGAGATATATTTTATTTTAAATATTCTCCTTCTTCATTTTCTCAAATAATTTTTTATATTCCTCTAAATATTTCTCATCATTAGAACTTTCGATCTTTTGCAATAATTCAATTGATTTGGTTAACATTTGAGAACGTTTCCTTATCTTCTCCAAAAATGCCTGTTTATTGAATTGGGCTTTAGAAATTAATAAATTATTCTTCATTTCTTTAATAGATTCTTCTATCTTTTTCTGAGTCTCCATTACATCATCAATGACGCCTATCGAGAGCTCCTTCTTTTTCTGCTCCAATTTTATACAATTATCACACACTAATTCTTGACCCGGTTTTACTTCTCCTAATTTTACCATAAATGGATTACCGCAACGTGAACAAGGTTTTAATTCAACAATTAACTTTTTCTCTCCTTTATTCGGCGGTTCCATAGTCATTAAAAAAATATCATTTTTTTTTTAATTCTATACTAATATAATCGTGTTGACTTTTATTAAATTTTCAGAATTTTTCTAAATATCTTTAAATCATCATCAATTTTCTCTTACTATCGACATAAAATATTCTAAAATATTAACGATGGAATTAAACTTTACAATTATTTTAATCGTTATTTCGCTCGGCATCCTTTTCGGAATGCTGAGCACTATCGCCGGAATAGGCGGAGGTGTGTTTTATGTAAGCTTTATGTTTTTAGCTCTATTAATACCGCTTAATGAGGCAATAGATACTTCCACTTTTGTTATTTTAATCACCTCTGCTGCCGGTTTTATCTCTTATTTAAAACAAGGTCGGACAAACTTAAAACTCTCGTTAATTTTCTCATCATTCTCAATATTAGGAGGGTTACTATGCTGGTTATTTTTATTTTATTATCCTATCGATAATGAATCCTTAAAAATTATATTTGCAATACTGTTGATTATTACCGGTTTAAATATGGTTTATAAAGCCTATAAAGAACGAAAAATAGATGCCGATAATAATAACAATATTCAAAATGAAAACTATATCCTTAAGGAACATGATTATAAAAAAGACCTTTTGAAAGGTGCTCCGTTTTTTGTCCTTGCAGGCTTCACGGCATACCTTCTCGGTATTGGAGGCGGCGTCATTAATACACCTGCATTAAATTTAATTTTCGGTTTTCCTATACATAACGCCACGGCTATATCAACATCCATAATATTCTTTACGGCTATTGTCAATACTACGATTAAAATCTTTACCGGTTCTATAAATTATACCATTGGGCTATTATTGGGTACGGGAAGCGTCTTAGGAGCGGTATTGGGTGCAAAAATATCCGATAAAATGCCGAAAATCTACTTAAGAGGATTTGTGGCAATATTAATCGTCCTCTTAGGAATTAATATGCTGGTTTAAATAATATCCGTGTCATTCAACCATTTTTTAAATAATAAGATATTAAAGATTGCTATACTTTACAATAATTAAATCATTTATATTTGAGCTAATTATATGTCAAAAAGAATCGACCTTTTAAGGCTGGACTATACCTTTAGCGTACTCGTGCCGATGCTGCTCGCTATTTTTCTTAACCATTTAGACCCATTTGAGCATTTTGATATTCTGCTCGGTTTTTTCTTTCTCGCTATAACGGGAAATACATGGAATGATGTCATAGATATGAAAGACCCGAATGAAATAGAAACACTGGAGCGGGTGGAGGGCTATCATCCAAGAGAAATTTTTACCATAGGACTTACGAGCTTTATATTAGGTATGACATTATTAATGAGAACGTGCATTGAGCATCCCGTTAACGGTATTCTTTTAGCAGCTATTATTATTATGGTTCTATTATACTGCGTCTGGTACAAAAGAGTCCCGATATTAAACCATATATTGCTCGGAGGCTCTCACATACTCTTACCCTATTTTATGATTAAAATTGATGCGGGCTTGACCGGACTAACCGAAGTCGAATGGGTCTTAATGTTTACTTTCTTCTCATTCGCACTCACGGGACAATTGGTTCATGAAGTCATTGACGGCGATAGCCTAAGACAGCATTTATCCTTAAGACAGTGCCAAATTGTAATATTAATATCTTCGGCAATAACGCTCGTTTTAGCATGTTGGGCTTTTATTTTTTATCCCGGACCTTACAGTTTTTATTTTGTGCCGTTCATTTTCTTCCCCCTCGGAACTATGTTCACATTCAGACGACCGACCGAATCAACTAAAGGCGTAAAAGATGTAGGTATTCTAATA
>CAZVTX010000414.1:0-2584 GCA_964629395.1 uncultured archaeon | reverse complement strand
CGATGGTATAGTTGCAAATATACTTTAAATGTCCGTAATCTATAATTGAATCAAGGGTATAGGCTTTAATCTCAATACCCTTGGAATGATCACGGTAATCTTTTTCGGGATTATAGGAATATTCATCCGTAGATTGGCCGTAATATGCTTTACTCGTAATAAAGGCGGTCGGGATTACATCCTTAACAATTAGCGTAATATTGGCGTCCGCGTATTGACCGTTAACCTCGGTAACACGCAAATATACGGAATAATTACCGTCATTGAGCTTGACCGAAGGCTTTTTACAGGTAAATGTGTCTATAAGGGAGCCATCAGGACCGTAAAGCTCCCAGTAATAATCAAGTCCCGCCATCATGTCCGACATACTATCAAATACGGAAACATCAAGCGTAATTACATTACCTTCAATACCGGTAAAAATAAACGGTCCTTCAATAAAAGGAGGCTTATCAATAATCGTTATTGTAAAGGAGTCATTGCTGATGCCTCCGCTATTATCCCTAACAAATAATCGAACGGTATAATTTCCGGCATCCCTCCATATATGCGTGGGACTTTTCTCAAATGAATGCGTTCCATCTCCGAAATCCCACCAGAATCTTAAATCTTTTGAATCACTTGGGGAATCACCGATTCTCGAATTAAATTTGACCTCCTCATCCTTATATGCTATTTTTACGCCGCCTAGGATATGGGCATGCGGTAAAACATTTTTAACATTTACGAGAAAACCGATTTTAGCGGTATTAACCCCATCCGAAGCGGTAACTGTCACCAGATACATACCCGTATGGGAATACGTATGCTTAACGTAATAATACGTTGAATTTTCTTCGAGCATCGCTTTTGTGGGTTCCGAAAGATCGCCGAAATTGAAAATAACATCCAAATCATCACCTTCAAGGTCGATTGCCTGAACTGCAAAGGTCAATTCGGCATCCTCGGTTACATTAAGCGTGCTTTTAGAACTTATTATGAAAGGAGAAAAATTCTCGAACTTAGGACGCATATTAGGAGCCCAAGAATAATTGATATCATCAAAATACATGGCATAACCGTCATTATCTGTACCGTGAGAGTTAATTTTAATTAGATTAATGTAAGGCACATCGTTCGCAAATAATTGATGGCTTAAAACGAGCGTATTATTAATATACCAATCATAATAATCCGCACCATTTTCGTCTATTGAAAATACAATTTTATGGTGATACCATGTATTATTTTGCGGGATAAAAGAATCCAATTTAATCCAGGTCCCGTCATAATTTTTATATCTGAAATAGCCGTTTTTAATTTTTATAAAAATAGCGTTGGTTCTGTCCGATTTGATATGGATTTTACTTACTTTATTAACATCGGACACTTTCCACCAAAAACTGATCGTGCCCTCCGTAACCTCATCAAAATAATTTTTAATGACCAATTTTTCGGAACTATCATTATCTTTAATCATAAGGACATTGCCATCCCGTTCGGCATCATATACCAATTTAACCGTACAATTACCGTCGCTCCTTAATTTTTCTACGAAATCAAGTGCTGCACCGGATTTACCGGCAAATTCATCGTCAAAGGAATAGGTGGGCCATTTAGGATTTGTATCGATATAGAAATATTTAACCGTATTTCCGCCGTCATCATCGGAGGCGATTAATTTTATAAAATCCCTTGAATTAATTTTGGAAATAATCGTAAGATTTTCCAGCCCGACTATATCGGTTAAAAGGTGATAAATATCTTCGGTCGAATTATCAAAAGGTTCAATATCAAAATAAAAATCTTTATCGACCGGAAAATTATTATCGGAATAATAATTATCATAACAATTTTTTAATAAATTAATTTTGGCATATTTTTCGCCGCTTTTATCCTCCCATAATTCCACATCATAGGTTATTCCGTTAATTAAGAATGATTTTTTATAATGATCATAAAATACTTTAGATTTTATCCTGACATTATCGCCCACATTATAATTCGGATCCCAAGAATAACCTACATCATCAAGGTATACTTCTATTCCCGTATATTCGGGATAAGTAAATACGAAAAATTGATTAACATATCGGGCAGAAGGATCGGGATGAAGTGATATATTAATAATTTTGGAATATATATTATTAACCGTTATACGCATGGTATTTGGGATTAATCCTGTATAATTACCATCCGTCAGCTCAAAATCAATTCTGCAGTGATACCATTTATTTTGATATGCTTCGGTAATAAAGGCAAATTTATCATTTTCCAAGAGTGTATACCAAGAGCCTACCTTTCCATATAAAGCTCCCGAAAGCACTGTAGTTGTTCCATTAAAAGTTGCTAAACCCGCCGTTAATACGGGGTATTTTCCCTCATTTCCGGTAAAGGTATATTTAAGCCAAAATTCTACGGTTCCGTAAGATTGATTATGGTTAAATTCATTAAAAATTAGGGATGAATTTTCAATGTTATCATCTCTGAGCAAAACATATTTTCCGTGAGCGGAAGATTCCTCTTGAACGGTTAATAGATGAAATCCCTAAGAAGTAAGGTGATATATATAAATAATAGTAATTCCAAAAATAAAGCAGCAGAT
>CAZVTX010000413.1:0-2640 GCA_964629395.1 uncultured archaeon | reverse complement strand
CAATATTAGTTTCATCCCAAAATGAAAAAGCAAGTAGATTTGATTATTTTAAAGATATTGAGATTTTTGAATTTGATGACTTAGTTTTTAATATTGATTGTTGTTGTTTATTTGGAATTTTTAATAAAAATGGTTCTATTAATAATGAAAATATCTTTAAAAAATTTCCAATTAAATGTCATTATTTAAATCATAACACAATGGAATTAATTGAAAATTATGACTTAATTCCTTATGCATTTTTTCAGCTTACACCTAATGCTAATTTAATTGTAAAAAAACTAATCAAACCTGAAGAAAAAAAAGAACTTTTACCTATTTATTTGTCTGATTACATAAATAACTTTATTCAAGGGGCAGATTTAATACCAAAATCGTTATTAATATGCAAAATAGAAAAAATTATTGAAAATGGAAAGATAGCAATAATAAAACCATGGATTTCACCCCAAGCTAAGGGTAAATGGAAAAAAATTCATTTTACAGCTAAAATTGAAACAGCAAATCTATTTAAAACTACACTTTCAAGAGGTTTATATCCATTCTATATTGAGCTTTATAATACATTTTTACCTTTAGATTCTGAATTTAAATTTGATCCCAATAAAATAGGGCCCTACAGTAGAAAACATTGGTTATTTATATCTTCCATATATAAAAAAGAAAAAAAAAGTGATCTTTTCGATGTAGGTATAAATTATCGAAATAAATTATGTAATGGTAATATCGTTAGAGATTCTCAATTATCACCTATAAAAGTAGTATTTCCGAACGCAAAAAATTTAATGTCTGCAGTTATCAAAGATCCTACTCGTAGGACTTATGCAGATTCAACATTATATTATTATAGCACTAAAAATGAAGATGAAGCATATTATCTTTGTGGTATGCTAAATATTAGAAGATTAGCAGATACAGTAAAGAAAATTGCAGATACACGGCATCATCATAAGAGACCTCTATATTTTAATATACCTAAATTTACAGGAAAGGAAGAAGAATTAAGAATAGCTTACCTTGCTAGGGAATGTGAAAAAAAAGTATGTGATTATATTAAAAATGAAAATAAAATTAAAATAAATAAAATTTATGAATTAATTGATGATAAACTAAAAGAAATTGAAGAAATTGGAGAAAAAATATTATCTTTTGGAGAATTTCAAGATTTAATCAAAGAATATGAATTTTCAGAAGTATAATAAATGAATGCACTTATTATATTTTAATTAAAATTAAAATTTTTAATACTTATATGAGCAAAGTCGGAATCGCAACCCTTCCATTGCACGGTAGTAAGGCACCCCATTGGCTTTTAAAAAGAATGGTTCTACTCGGAAAACCTATTTTTAAAATATTATACGAGGAAGAGGGATCGGAGGGAATTATTCGGAGGCTTTCCGATACTTACTGGTTCCAAGGTCTCGCCTGCGTTTTAGGTTTTGATTGGCACTCGAGCGGTTGTACTACAGTTCTTGGAGGTATTTTGAAGCAAATCATAACACCGGAAGAACATAGATTAATTATTGCCGGCGGAAAAGGAAAAAATGCAACGAAAGTTAAGGAACATTTAATTGAACGTGCAAAAATCCTGGATTTTAATGACGATAATGTTGAGCAATTTAGCGAAATAAGCCGCTTAGTAGCCAAAATTGATAATGCTGCTGTGCAAGATGGTTTTTCTCTTTATCATCATTTAATGATTATTTCTGAATCAGAACAATGGGCTATAATTCAGCAAGGTTTGGACCCTGATATCAAAAAAGCCCGCAGATACCATTGGTTATCGGAACATATTAAAAGTTATTTGGATGATCCGCACAATGATATAAGCACCGAAAAAATCAAGGAAAAAGTCTTAAATATGGCAGCTTCAGAAAGCAGTGAATGCCGAAAAACCTCTCTTGATTTAATCCATGAGGGACCAAATAAAATTAAAAATTATCTGAATAAATTAAAAAATCCAGGTCAAAAAACTTTATTTGATTTTATAAATCCAAATAAGCAAGTTACTAATAAAGAAATTCCGCATTTAAAAATGCCTGTTCCATTTACTTTAAAATGGGAATCTTTGGAAATGGCTAAGGAACTTGCCGTAAATGATTATACAGAATTGCTTAAAATAAAAGGTATCGGGCCAGGCACGATTAGAGCACTTGCATTAATTTCGGAATTTATATGGGGTGATCCACCTTCTTGGAGGGATCCCGCAAAATATGCTTTTGCTGTTGGCGGTAAGGACGGCATACCATATCCCGTTAATCTGCGCCGCATGGAATTATGTGCTCAAATTCTCGAAGATGCGATTAATCAAGCTAAATTAGAAAATAAGGAAAAAATAGGAGCGTTAAAAAGATTAAATAATTATTTTAAGAAATCTATAAAAAATCATTAAAACAACAAAATTCATTTTTATTAAAATTATAATTCCTCTTATCCAATATTAGATTTTTACTCGTGATAATGTTTTTATTAAAATATTTGATAAATTTTTTTTTGAATTTTTTATCGTTCTCATTGAAAATTGCGTATGCAAATAATAAATAATTCCATGGAATTTGAGAATCTATTCCTTTTTTAAAATAGAGTAATAATTTTTTTAATTGCTTGATTGTATAATTCTTTTTAATAAAAAATAAAATA
>CAZVTX010000412.1:0-2680 GCA_964629395.1 uncultured archaeon | reverse complement strand
CTTCAAGTTTATAATCAATATTAAGTTCTTCGCAACATTTAGCTAATAAATTATATACTTCAGGGGAAAGATCCGTTCTGGTGGTTTTTTCTTTGGTAAAAATACCCTGATATCTTGATTCCGTTAATGATTCGAAATTAACGACCGTTGTATCAATTTTATTATATTCTTCAGCGTGCTTTTTAGCAAAAGCTTCTGAACCTCGAAGACCGATCTCCTCACAACCTACAATTGCTATTATTACTTCGGTATTTTTTGGGAACTTGTCGGGATGCTTTTCTTTATAATCCTTTAAAATTTTTGCGATGCACATAGCAGGTGCTACGGCTGTAAGATTATCAATTGCTCCGGGAGTTGCTTTTTTGCTGACAAAGAAAAATAATGCGACAAATGATGGGATTGAATTAATTAGAAGTAACATAGATGCTTTTGTTAATGAGGGATCTGTAAATACGTAATCGAATAATAGGATATCCATGATAATACTATAAATGACAATTCCAATTATTATTACCTGAACAAAGCCTTTAATCTTTTGCATAGCTCCGTAGAAAAATTTCTCGCTTTTTCCTAATCCTAAAATTACAATTGCCATTATTGTCGGAATAGACATCGACAATCCTATTATAATGTATGTAAGAAATAGAATCTCAAATTGTAAGATTGCATAGATTAATTGAATAATATATATGATTAGGAAAGTGAATAGAGAAATAAGACCGCCGATAAGGAAGAATGCATATCCTTGCCATAAATATTGAATTAAGTTAAATCTAAAGGCACTATCAATATGGCCCGCAAAAACTACACGCTTTTTAACCTCTCCACTCGGTTTAATAATACCCACAACGTTCTGAGAACGCCCTTGCTTATAGGGAAATATCTTAGGTGTCCATTCTTCATAATTGAGAAATTGTTTCCAGATAATTAAAAGAATAAAAAGTCCAATACCTAAACAAATGATTGAAACTAATAATGGATTTAGAGGTGTTAACATAAAAATTAGAAATGAAAGAAACCATAATCCAATTGAGATTCTTATCCAGCCAAGAAAAGCGCGCGGATAAGCGGTAAATTCTTCCAATTCGACACTATCGCAATAATTTTTAAGCTCATCAGCAACTAATTCGCTTGCTTTTCGCTCAGCCTCGCTGCAAGGTGCTCTTGGACCGCATGTATCTATTATTTTTTTGATCATATTATACATATAATCAGAATTCTCGTCTGATGCGACTTCATACTCTTGAGACATATTTATTCACTCAAATTTTTTTGGATAAATTATAATTTATTATATTAAATTGAGAAATTAAGAAATAAATAAAAATCAATCTATTAAATCTATAAAATTAGTGATTTTTGGATTTGTATAATTGCATTAATTCATTAAATTTATTTTTAATTAAATGATTTATTTCTTTTTCATCTAATTTTTCCGGATAAAAAACTCGAAAAATATAAAATATTGATTTATTTTTCTGATAATTTATTGAGCTTGGAACATTATGTAAATAATGAAAATTTTTAGATTTTCGATCATAAAAAAGGATAAGACTTTCATCATAATCAGCTAATTGAGGATCTTTAGGATCTTCTATTTCATAATTATTTAAAGGTGCAAGGATTTCATGTTTTAAAATAATGAAAGGATATTTATATCTTTTATTTAATTCTTCCTCAATCCATTTTTTTAGATCTCTAATTACTTTTATTAAAATGTTATCTTCATCATTATTATTAGATTTTTCTTCTTTACCTTTTGTTTTTAAACGATTAATTTCAAATACTAAATTTGATTTTTTTCTTTGAAATAAAAGATCTAAATATTTTTTAAGAGTTCTAGCGTCAGAATTTAATTCCTTATTCATTTTTTTTCTTAAAATATGCCAACAATTTCTAAGACAAGTCCAAAGATAATAATCATCAAATTTATGCCATTTTATATAAAAATCATTAATCTCTTCAGTTGATAAAATTTCTTTTTCAATAATAGGTGCTAACAATTTATCAGGTTTAATTGGTAAATATTCTTCTTCAATACTTAAATCTTTATCAGAATTTATTGTTATTTCATAGGATTTGCTTAGGAGAGAGTCAAAATAGGTTGAGACCTTATGATAATAAACAGTATTGTACATAAACATTCTGGCGAAATAATAATTATCAATAGCATTTATAGCTTTTGTTAAATAAACAATAACATGATCTGAATAGGGATTTCTATCAGAGCTTCGCTTAAATAAAAAAATATTCCTTAAAATCTGTTCTAAATCAATTTGACCAAAAGAGATTCCTATAGAATAGGCATCTCGTAATAAATAATCCAATCTATCGCAATCTAATTCAGAATTAAGTATTTGATTAAAGATTAAAAAATTTGATGCCCCCTTGATAATCTGACTAATTATTTCTCTATGTCCTTTAATTTTTTTAAATGAAAAATTTTCAGGATTATATATGTCAGTTTTTTTAATAATTTCTCCGCCTAACCATTCATGAAATTTTTTTTTTGGAATTTTATCTCCATATTTATTTTGTAAATAATTCATAATTACATTTTCTGTACAATGTGAAAATGGTAAATGGCCAATATCGTGTAATAATGCGGAAGCACGAATTATTTGGAAATGTTCATTATTGATAAACTTTTCTTTTTTAATTTCATTATTCCTCGAAATTA
>CAZVTX010000411.1:0-2715 GCA_964629395.1 uncultured archaeon | reverse complement strand
TAATAACGACAAGGCCAATATACGGCAATATAATCAACACCCGGACCTTCCATCGTTCCATCCGCATCTTGTTCATACCAATAAGGAGGGCGGCTCCATAAATAATCCGTTTGTGGTCGTAAATCGGGTGTAAGTGCAATTTTTGCTTTTTTAGGTTCAAAATGATATATTGTATGCCAAAATGGATATAAATACGCACCAATTCCTTTAGTAAAAAAGTTATACCATTTTGTTGCAACCGGATCTTGCACGTCATCATTTCTAAGCTTAACTGCTCGTCCCGGAAATCTCTGGACGGCATTATAATATCGCATTAGACAATCTATAACATCTCCAATAATTATTTTTTCATCATCATCAGCATTTTCGGCATTTATTCCATTTAAGATAAGCCACATTGCATTAAATTGGGCATTTCTATCATATTTCGTATATTCATAGATTTGACCAATATAATCCATATAAATGTTTCTTAAATTATCATTTTCTTCTAAAATATTTAAGATATAAAGGACCTCCCAATCAAGTAATAATCCGTAATAACTTTGAACGACATTTGTCCTTGAAGACCACGGAAATGAAGACCTATGGACATAATTTAAATCATACGCATAGTGTTTATAAATTGGTCCATATTTATCTTCATTGACTAATGTGCCGACTTTAAGATATGCTAATGTCCATATTCCAGAGGTTCCAAAAAGCCAGAATCCCGCATCCAAGTCCGTTCCATTAGGGTCATCATTAGGTTTATGATAAAGCCAGCCATTATCTAAGAAATAATCCAGCAAATCTTCAACTAAACTTTTAACTTTATCACGTATCTCTTCATCGTCGACCATTTTATAAACGCAACCTAAGCCCATTATAATACCGTTATGCATATCTCTTGATGTATCATCTTCAAAAACATATTTAGAACCGTTCCATTCACCGAGATAATGATTTTCATCTTGAAGATTGTTAGGATCTCCAGGATATTCATCAATTGGCCAAGCATATCTAGCCATTCCGCCATTTCCAGAAACATGAAGTATTTTATCGACTCCTTTTAGTGTAAACAAAATATTCTCCTTTGCCTTTTCCATTTGGTTTGTTTTTCCTTCTCTCTTATTTACTGCATATCTATAAGCCTCTGCCATTAGATAATGTCCCGTCCATTCAGGAGAATCATAAGTAACCGTATAGCCGACAGGAACTCCATTTCCTCCATATGCTTCCGGAGCCCCGGAATCATTAAAAATGGTATTCACAATCATATTATGAGGCATATGATATTGCCTGATATTCTTTTCAAACCATTTAGCCATGGCGTATAATCGTGTGTTATTTGCCTCAATAAAAGTATCCGGATCTGGGGGCGATAAATTATAAGCTGCTTGATTATATTCTTCCATCGCATAAAGAAATATTCCAACATAAGGCACCAAAAATCCAAACAAAATAGCAAAACCAATAATCGTCTTTTTCTTTTCTCTTAAAACATCAAACTTTTTTTGAGAATGTCTTTTTATAATCAAAAATATCACGTTAAAAGATTAATAAAAAATTCAATTTGTAAAAATAATCTTATAATATATAATCTATTCAATTTAAAATTAAATATTACTTCTTTCTGAGAATCGCAAATTGTATTATCATATTCTAAAATTAGAAAAATATATTACAACTTTCGATAAATCGAAGGAGATATTATCACTTTCTCAATATCGAAAATTATAATATATCTTTCGATAAGTCGAATATCATAATATGATTTTCTCTAAATCGAAAATTCAACAATTTTTAAATAATAAATTAATCATAAAAACGAGATTGGCCTTCCTTTTTCATTTTTTTAATATATTCCGGAAGATGTGTCTTCTCGCAAGCTCTTCTTGATGACCAATTTTCCCAGATAATGTCTAAAAGCTTCTCGACATCATCTTCTTCCCCGTTTTGCTTATTTACGTAATTGTCTCTTTTTTTTATCTCCACATTAAGAAAAATATTATTAAAAATTTAAATTCTATCAGTATTGATGCAAAATTGATAATGGCAATTATAATGCATTCTCAATTTTTAATGATATTGCTACTTGTTCTTTATCTATTTTAGGTAGATAAATTTCAATATTTTTTCTATTTTGATGCCATCTTAAGTCAATATTATAACCTAATAATTTAATCTTTGAGTTTAGATTTATTTTCAAATTTAGTATCTCTATCTTATCGGCTTGCGGATTACCTAAAACAATTACATATAGATTTTTATCTTTCTTGGTAAATCTTATCTCTGTCCCATCTGCTAACCGCCCCTCTGCTCTTTTCCAAGGTCTCGTTCCATAAATTGCATCTCCATTGATTCTAAGCCATTCACCTAATTGTAAAAGTCTCTTTTTTTGGATTTCGGGAATTGTTCCGTCAGCCATTGGCCCCACATTTAACAATAGATTTCCATTTTTGCTTACTAAATCAGCAAACATATGTATTAATTCTTTCTCAGATAAATGATGCTCTTCCTTTTCAAATTTATTATAGCCGAAAGAATTTCCAATACCCCTTGTTTGCTCCCATTTCTTTTTACTTATTTTATTAAATACACCATATTCAGGTGTAAGATAATCACAATGATATGTAACAGGCATTGTGGCCTTTCCTTTCAGAAATGCCCGCTTAGCTGCCCAAGTAAGTATTTTTCTGGGGATATATTGCCTCAAAAACCACCTCAACCACT
>CAZVTX010000410.1:0-2760 GCA_964629395.1 uncultured archaeon | reverse complement strand
GTTGGAGAAAGTGAGATTTCTTTAGCAGTGGATAAAGTAGAAAAAAGATTTAATGAGGAATTTTTTAAAAATATTAGTATTAAAAAAGGACTTGAAAATAATGAGGATATTAAGATTACTCTTTTTCCCGTTGCGTTAAGACCTAACCATAATTGTTTGATTTTAGGAATTGGTTCACTAAAAATTATGCTCGATTGCGGGATAAATGAAGAACATTTTGAAATTATAAAGGATTATTTAAACAATTATGATACACTCTTAGAAAAAAATGTAGATTCGAGGCGAATATATACAAAAGAAGAATTAGAAGCTAAAAAATTGAAAGAAATTGAAAAGCTTCGTGAATTTGAGCATGCTGAAAAAGAAATAGAAGATATAGGAAGCCAAAAACTACAAGAAGAATCAAATATATCTAAGGGTGAAAATCAAATTGATACTGTAATTGATAAAGAATTAAATGAAAAAAAACATGATGTCCGCTCAAAAGATAAACCTGAGATAAAATTTGAAAAAGAATTAAATATAAATGATTTTAAGACAAAATACGCCATTGATGCAATCTTTATCTCACATAGCCATTTTGATCATATATCAGGATTAAAAGATATAATAAAACTTTTTCCAGATGCACCCGTTTTAATGTCTCGCATTAGTTTGGATTTATTTCTTTTAAGAGATTCAGATTTTCTAAAACAAAAAAACTATGATACTATTGAAAATGAAGATTATCTTAATGTCGTAAAGAATGTTATATATGTAGAAAATGGTTCAAAATTAGAATTTAAAGAAAAAGATTGTTATCTTTCATTTTTTCATGCAGGCCACATGCCGGGAGCACTAATGCTCCTTGTAAAAATTAAAAATTTCAGATTTCTTTTTACGGGAGATTATACTTATTGGGATATAGCTCCATTTGCAGGAACGAGACGATTCTTAGATCAAATTTCTAAGCCTATTGATTTCTTGCTTATAGATGGTTCATCTGCTCATGAGGATTTTGGAGATCCCACACAGCACATTAGAGATTTAATTATGTTTTTAGAGCATAAAGCAGAATATGGAGATAATGTATTAATAGGAGCAGATCCCTCAAGTCTTGCAATAACTTTTATGCTAAGCTTTTGGCGCTTTTTCAGAAAATTACAATTAAGAAGGGACTATAAAAATAGACCCAATATTTATGTGGACATGATGGTGCGAAAGAATATTCAGGTAATCAACCATAGATATGAATATATTTACGGTCCTATATCACGATTAATAAAAGAGAAAGCAAATCCATTTAATAGTATTAAATTTAGGTGGTTTGACCAAAATGATTTGAATTTTCTTAAAACAAGAAATAATATCATAATTTCACACCCTCCCGATTTATCCTATGGTATTATAAGGAATATAATTCAAATCATCGGAAGCAAAAAACATAATCTTGTCTACCTTGCGGGTTCTATCCATGAACAACCCGGATTAGATCTTATTAATGGAAAAACCGAGATTGCATTTTCTGAAAATTGGAAATTTAAATTCAGAGCTATGCTCATTAACACATTCATGCCTAATTTAAAAATCAAGCTACATGGAGACAAAACACAATTATTAGAAATGATTAAAGCATTAACACCAAAAGAGGTTTGCTTTTTCCATCAAAGTCCTAAGAAATTAATAGATATTGCCGAAGAAATTAAGCGACTTGAATTTATCGAAAAAGTTTCGGTTCCTCCTAAAAAGAAATTAATTATCCTTAATTAACCGGAAAAAAAAGCTATATCTAACTTTTTAATGAGATATTTTACATTATTCCTTTCTCTTAAATCTAACAAGACGGAATATTCTTTTTTAATCGTATCTCCGTAATAAGAATTACCCAAAAAGGTTTTTGATTTTTTTATAACATTCATTAGAGTTCTTCTATTCCCCTTATGTAAAAAAATAGAGATATCATTAATTATCAGAAAGGGTGTTGGGTCTTTTTTATATTTCTCAAGTAAAATCGATGTAAGATGGAAATTACGTGTAATATAATGATATAATTCACTTTTATTCCTGGAATGTAATCTAGGAGGGATTATTGGCTCTGTAGGAGCTAACAAATTACATTTCTTTACCTCGGGAAAATAATCCTCTATTTTTCCGCCAATTTTGAGATCTCCCATCAAAATTAAATCCGGAGCAAATTCAAGAATAGAGATTTCTTTAGGATTGATTTTATTTTTAAGTAAATAATTTACAAAAAGCCCCGTATAATAAGTTTTTTTGGTATTTGTATTACCGAAAATAATAGAATGTTTTCCAATTAATTTTTTAAATGAAATTTCAATTAATTTTTTGGTATGATTCATTTATAAAAAAATTAATGAGGGCTTTCAATAAAATTTTCTCTTGAAATTCCTGATCTCTTTAAAACTATTAAAATAATATAACCAAGAATGCTACCAGGAATGCAACTTGCGGCAAATAACCCCCAATAAATTAAAAGCCCTTCAAATATAGAGATTCCACCAAAAGGAGCGATTAAATATGCAATTGTCCCCCCAATAAATACCGTTCCTAATGGTTCAAAAAAAGCGGCTATTTCTACTTTCTCGATTTTTCTTCGCCATAAAAATCTTGATACCAGTCCCACAACCAATGCACCGGACATTCCGCCATGAAAAGCATGAATCGTGCCAATCCCTAATGAAAACCTTAAAATCGCAATTCCTAAAGCAACTACTAAAGCAAATATCGTTCCTAATAATACACCCGAAATTGCATTAATAA
>CAZVTX010000409.1:0-2781 GCA_964629395.1 uncultured archaeon | reverse complement strand
GGGAATTTATATCGCAAGAAATACCGAAAGAGAATTAACTGATTGGAAACTTTTCGAGCTTTACCTTATAATTTACATTCTTTGGTGTTACATTTTGGATTTTAGATATACAGATACCTTATTGATTTTTCAATTTCAAATTTATTTATTGAGTGCGGTAATATGGAGTACTATTTTCTTTTATTATTATCGTAAAGCAAAATTGCAGCATTAAATTAATCGTCTTGGATATAAGGTTTACCCATATTAAGATAAATTTCGGCTTTTTTTAATTCTCTACCGAGATAATTTATATGATATAGATTTTCTGTTAAATGAGATTGTATAATTTTTTTACATAATGCTTCAGCATTCGATCCAATAAAAGTGTTTAATAACTCATTTTTATTGTTATAAAATAGGACATATATTTGCTTAGAATAAAGATCAGTATAGATTTTAAAATACCCTCTATCATCGGCTTTATATTGTTCGTTTAAATTTTTAACAATAATCGCACCTTTCTCGTTAATCTGGGGTTTATCTACACTTATTTTTCCCTTTGCTTTAAACAATTCTATTCCCTGATTTATTGGTGGCGTTTTTTTATATTTTGCCAAATAATTCAATTTTACAGATTTTTTTAATTCTTCGACGCCCCCGATTAATTTAATACTATGTTCTACAGTGAATAGAACCCCGACTTCTAATTCTGCTGCAATGCTTGCTAATAGTCCATTAATTCCGACCGAATCAATATCCATTAATTCTACCACGTTAGAAATTCCAAAAAATAGAGGGCGCTCGAATTGTTCATATTCTTTCATATTGGCTTTTTCTTTATATAATATATAAGCTTTTAATGAATTAACTATACCTGGCGTAATAGGTGTCTCAAGAAGGGGGTCAACAATTATCTTTCTAAAACCTAAATTAGATAAGATTTTCGTTAATTTAAATAATCGCTCGATTCTAATTTCGGGCTCTCTGGGAAAATAACCTTCCTTAATATTTGTAGGTAAAATTACAATGGGGAGATTTTTTGGAATATCTTTTAAATCTTGATAATTTCCGTAATCTATGCTTAGAATTAAATCTATTCCATTCTCAACAGCTGCTCTAATTTCAATAGGATTCATAGAATCTATGCTAATTAAAGTATTGAAATGATCACGTATCAATTTAATGATTTCAGGAATTCTTTCAGGATGAGGTTTGTTTGATACACAACCAATATCAATGATATCTGCACCCGATTCAATATAGTGTTTAACTTTTTTTAATATATTATCATCATTTTTTTCCGTACAATTAACAATTTCTGCAATTATAGGAGGAATTAGACCTCTGCCGATAAGTATATCAGATCGATTTTCATTTAGATAAAAAATATGCTCTGAAATTTTCGATTCAGCTTTCAATTTAATTTCTCGTGCTAAATTTTTAAAAGATTCTTCTCCCGAGGCTTTAAATAATTTATTTGCAGGTATAGATGTTGATAAATTAATCTCTTCTATGTTTTCCATGATTGCCGGAAGATCCGAGGCAAATTCAGGACCTTTTCTGATTTTTATTGAAAATTGTTTTTCTAGATTGTTTGTATCCCACTGAACAAAACCAGGAAGTAGAACCATTTGATAATTTGATAAATCAACATAATTTAATAGTTTCTTTACCATCCCTTCAGTTAAAAAAGCAGAAATCGAAATTGGTGCTTTAATAATATCAAATTCGTGATTTTTTATACCTTTTGTTATTCGTTCCAAAATTGGATAACTATTCTTTCCGGTAATAATGAGGATTTTAATTTAAATCACTTAATAACTTATTTTTTTCAAATGGAATATAAATTTCATCTAAAATTGTACCTGAAGCCTTTTTTAATTTTAAGTTTTCTACTATATTTTTAAATTTTCCTCCTAACAGCCCATTTGCAATAAAAGCGGCACCTTGAGCGGAATGCTTTGAAATCTGACTATAAGATCGCATAATTCTAACAGGTGCTATTGGTTCAAGATTTTTAATAAATAAATCCTGTAAATATTTCAAATCGGCACCCCTTCCCGCAAGTAAAATTTCAGCTATAGATTTTTTATCCGTAAATGATGCAACTATGCTGTATACTGCTTTTTTAACACTCTCAATATATGCCATCAGAGCTGTTTTAGATTGGTCATCTTTTTCTGCTAAAATGATTATCTCTTTTATGCTGAGATTTGGATGTCCTGCTATATATGCAACACCGCCCTTATAAATATTTTTCTTTTCGATATTCTTTATCAGATAAGCAAGCTCTCCATCAAGGCTCCCGCATGCCCTAAAACCCATTATATTTGAACCTCCTATACCATCAATTATTTGACCGTTTTCAATTGCTAAAACTGCTGTAAAAGCGTATCCTATTTCGACCATAATGAAATTAGTTTTCTCAGGTATTATATTAAGTCGTTCCATTTGGTCTCTAATACCCACTACTGCTGTGCATAATTTATCTGCTGTACCCATATCGATCTTATTAATTTTTCTATGTTTGGGAACCGTCGGTAAATGTTTAACACCCGGAACTATCACTCCCGGGATTTTTTCAGCTTTTATTAATCGTAATACATCTCCTAATCCTAATAATTTACTCTTATCTTCTTCTTGGAATTTTAGAAGTGTATAAAAGATGTCTTTTTCGGTTAAATCCTCAACATTTTTTAACGGTAACCCAAAACCGCTCGGAGCGACCATTAAATCTATATTATCTACGGATTTTATAATATCAATTGCCTTTTGGGGCTCATTCATCAATTCTTTTGA
>CAZVTX010000408.1:0-2781 GCA_964629395.1 uncultured archaeon | reverse complement strand
TTGTATTCCTTAATTTTAAATCAAAAATGGTCAAATTTAAGAATCCTACTCCGAATGCAAGATTTCTGGTTTCAACTTCAAGGACATCTATAGATTATGAGATTTTTAAAAAAGTTATTACTATGGATCCTTATGAAGGTTTAATTCTTTTAATTGATTAGAGTAAGTTTCCAGAGAATTTATTTTGAGACCAATTACAACTCGCTAAAAATAATGGGATTGTATCTTGTTTTAACAATTCTGCCTTTTTTATATGTAAAGGTTTTTTCCATTTTTTCGGCCCCCACTTTATTTCAAAACCAATTTGTTCATTATTAATAATGGATATTATATCTACTTCACTTGAATTTCTCCAATAGAAAGTAGGATAAATTCGTGATAAATGTGAAGCGACTATGCTTTCCACAATTATCTCATCATAAACCTTTATATTGGTAAAATCAGATAGAACGCTATATAAGAAAGGATCAATAAAATGAATTTTTTTATTTTTTCGGTAATTAACTTTTCCATCGGGAGAGAGATGATATAAAATTTTAATTATAAATAGAGATTCAAGAGTATCAATATAAGATTGAACGGTATGAGGTGAATTTATAGAGGTACTTTTACTTATTGACAGCCAGCTGATTAGAGTACATCTACTTTGTAGAAGATATGATATAACTTCCTTCATAGAAATCTCATTTTTACCCGATTTTATAATATCACCGCGAATCCAATCTAAATAGGTTCTCTTAATCTCAGGACGAATTTTCCTTCTTTCAAAAAAATCCTGGATTGATAACGGAAATCCTCCTGTAATTAGATAATTATTAAAAAGTTCAGTTATTTTCTCTTTAAAAGCTAAATTCGGAGCTATAAAATCGTCTATAGATGTAAAAGATTCTAAAGATTCTCTCTTTAGATTATGAATAAAAAGTTCTACAAAATCTCCAAAATTTAACGGATATAAAATTAAATCCTTACCTGTACCTCTTCGACCGGGAAAACGTTCTTTTTCTTTTAATAATTCTACGCTTGATGAACCCGATATAATAATAACGTCATTTTTAAATTTACCGCTATCAATACGAATTTTAATGGCTCTCCACCACTCTTTTACAAAAGAAATCTCATCCAGTATTATATATGACAGTTTTATATTGTAGGCATTCTTAATAGATAAATATTGATCTAAAACTTCACCGAGCTCGGAAAAAGTAAGTAATTCATCACAAGGACAATAGAAAATAGAAAATGGATTTACATTTTTTTTAAGAAGCCTGTTGATAAAAATTTTAAGTGCAGTTGTTTTTCCAACTTGTCTCGGTCCTGTTATAAAATTTAAACTGAATCCCGATATAGGAATTTCATTCAATATTTTAGGAATCCATTTAATTTTCTTATTAAACCATTCTTGATAAAATAAATCTGGTTCCTTTTGCCACCATGGGTTATAATCTAAAATGTTCACGATAAGAAATAACTTATTTATATATATAAATATTTGCAATTTAATTGCAAATTCTTTAAATATCTATTTGCAATATAATTGCAATTCATTTATAAAAATATTTATAATTTAATTATAAAAATCAAAAAAGAAACTACTGTTCTTAGGTTCTTAACAGAATAAAAATAATAAAAAAATGATAATCCTAAATTAAGTATTTTATAAAGAATTTTAAGAGGACATTGCCAAACCCATAGCTCCCCAAAAGTCCCGATCTCCTTCAAAAATTTCGATTATTTCCCCGGTCTCAAAATTAAAATACGCACCGCATCCATAGCAAATAGCATAGCGCTCCCAACCTCTTAAGAGATCAGTTTCACCGCAATTAGGACAGGGAATTGGTTCATTACAGCATTGACAAATGATTCTGTGAACGGGATAATTCATCTGTATAACTTTTCTTTGAAAATCTTTATTTTTTGTCATCTTACTTAATTGTTCGATATCGAAATATCCGACTTTATTATTCTCGTTAACTACATATATCCGTGTTCCAAGATAATTTCTACCAAAGCTGGTTTTATTGGCTTGTCCTTCTAATCTTTCAAAGTGAATTTGTACGTAATCTTTATAAAATGCAATTGGGATATTCTTTCTTCTATTCATAGCATTCATGTAAATATCATCTTTAGCAATTATAAATGTGCAATTTAAATGAAATGGTTCAATGAATTCTATTAAACCTTCTGATAAGTATATTGCATCAGCACCGTAATTATCGTATATATATATTTTATCAGGATTATCAGGAAGTACATCGATTTTTAAAAATGATGAAGTATATCCTACATTTTTAATGTGCAGCCTATCACAATCTAAGAGATATAATTTTCCATACTTAGGTGTTTCACAGCAAACAAATAGGTTATTATTGAACAATTTCATTGATTTAATTTTGTTTAGCGATTTTTTTTTTAAAGAATTTTTCGATATATCATATTTATAAATAATATTAGAGCTTGCATAAAAAATTGTATTTAAATTTTCAGAGATTTCTACAGTTCCTTCTCGTAAAGAGAATTTTTTAGTGTTATGTGATGAATATAAACTCCATTTACCATTTTTATAATTATAAAAGGAAAAGGAGGTAAGCTCTTTAGGATCTTCGCATACAATAAGTAGGCTTTTCCCATCTCTAGAAATCCTTGCAGCATAGATTTGACAATCGCATTCTTTTTTAAAAGAAAAAAAAGATTCTTGTTGTTCATTATAACCAATAATTTCTGTTATTGATTTATCCATTGGTAAAAAAATGATGTTATTTGGACAATTAACGATGCTACAGG
>CAZVTX010000407.1:0-2799 GCA_964629395.1 uncultured archaeon | reverse complement strand
TTGATTTAAAAAAACAAGGTTATTATCGTGTCGAGGTTGATGGAATAACATATACTTTAGATGAAGAAATTCCAATGGATAAAAATGTTAAACATAATATAAATGTCATTGTTGATCGATTAATTATGAAAAAAGATATCCGCCCTAGACTGGCGGATTCAATTGAAACAGCTTTAACTTTAACAGATGGAATAGTAATTATAGAAATTTTAGGAAAAGGAGAGAAAGTTTTTTCAGAGCATTATGCATGTTTAGATTGCGGTATTTCTATACCTCCTTTGGATCATAAAATGTTTTCATTTAATATTCCCCATGGTAGCTGTAAATATTGTCATGGTTTAGGAACTGTTATGGAATTTGATTATGAATTGATATTAGGTAGTGATCTTGAGGTTCCCATTTCTAAAAGTAATATAAGAAATATTCCGGGCTTTGGATCTTTAAAGGGCTATTCTTGGCAAATGTTAGAACAAGTAGCGGAACATTATGGTTTTGATTTAAATAAGACCCCAATAAAAGATATCGAACCTTCTAAGCTTGCAAAACTATTATTTGGTTCTGGAGATGAATTAATTAAATTTCATTTTGTAAGCGATAATAGAAATAATTATTCCGCTGATGATGGTTCATTTTCTTCATGGAAAACAAGTCGAACTTTTGAGGGTATTATACCTATGCTACATCGCAGATATATGGAAACTAGTTCTGAAAGTGCCAGAGATATTTATGAAAGTTTTATGAATCAAGTAGAATGTCCTCAATGTAAAGGACAGAGGTTAAGGCCTGAGAGTAGAGCAGTTACTATTAATGGTTTAAATATTGCCGAATTATCTGATCTTTCAGTTAAAGAAGCTATAAAATTTTTTAACAATTTAAAATTGGATAAAACAGAGCAAATTATTGTTAAAGATGTTTTAAAAGAAATTAAAGATCGTTTATCATTTTTAGAAAATGTAGGCTTAGATTATATTACCTTAAGTCGTCGCTCGGATACTCTTTCCGTAGGAGAGGCGGAAAGGATAAGGTTAGCTACTCAATTAGGCTCAAGTTTGGTTGGTGTTTTATATGTATTAGATGAGCCTTCAATTGGACTTCATCAAAGAGATATTGAAAAGCTGATTAAAATGTTAAAAAAATTGCGAGATCTTGGAAATACAGTTGTAGTCGTAGAACATGACACCGAAATAATAAAAAATGCTGATTATATTATAGATTTAGGGCTTTTGGCAGGAATTCACGGAGGTGAAATTGTAGCGTCTGGACCTTATGAAGAAATCATGAAAACAAATACAATCACAGCCCAATATTTATCAGGAAGAAAGAAAATTCCAATTCCTAAACAAAGAAGAAAAATAAATGATAAATTTATAGAAATTATAGGTGCGAGAGAAAATAATTTAAAAAATATAAATGTAAAAATACCTTTAGGGGTTTTTAATTGCATTACGGGAGTATCGGGAGCCGGAAAAACGAGTTTAATAATGGATTGTTTATATAAAGGTTTACATAATATAATAAATGTAAGGAGTACAAAACTACCTACCGGAGATTTTGATGAAATAAGGGGTTATGAATTTATAGATAAAATTATTAATATTGACCAATCTCCGATTGGAAAAACTCCACGTTCGGTACCCGCTACTTATACTAAAGCATTTGATTATATAAGGGACATTTTTGCGGGTCTTCCCGAATCACGGGAAAGAGGCTATAAAAAAGGTCGATTTTCCTTTAATACATCAAGCGGACATTGTAAAAAATGTAAAGGAACGGGATATATCTTAAAAGAAATGTATTTTTTACCCGATGTTTATATTAAATGCGATTTATGTAAAGGAAAAAGATATAATGCTGAAACTTTAGAGATAAGATATAAAGGGAAAACAATTTCTGATGTACTTGAAATGACTTTTGAAGAAGCTTTAGAATTTTTTGATAGCTTTCCCAATTTAAAAAGAACGTTGCAGACAGTAGTAGATGTCGGGTTGGGATATCTACAATTAGGCCAATCTTCAACGACATTGAGCGGTGGTGAATCACAACGTTTAAAAATTGCAAGAGAATTGCGTAAAACAAGCACAGGAAATACACTTTATATATTAGATGAACCTACAACCGGATTAAGCTCATATGATATCGAAATTTTATTAAAAGTGTTACAAAGACTTGTAGATAAAGGTAATACCGTCATAATAATTGAACATAATCCCGAAATTATTAAATCTGCAGATTATATAATTGACATCGGTCCTGAGGGAGGCGAAAATGGAGGTCAAATTGTTGCAGAAGGTACACCTGAGGAAATTGTTAAAAATAAAAACTCTTATACTGGAAAATACTTAAAAAATTATTTGAATCTATAATTTTTCGTATAACGAAAATTCTAAATTGTTCGATTTATTAATTTTTTCAACTCAATTTTTTTTATAATTTTATAACAGAGTTGAAAAAAGATGTCAGAAGGCGATGAAAAAAAAAAGATAATCAGAGCCCCAATTGCATGTATCTTAGGGCACATAGATCACGGCAAAACCTCGTTATTAGATTACATTCGAGGAACCATCGTTCAAAAACGTGAAGCTGCAGGGATCACTCAACATATTGGAGCCTCTTATTTTCCTACGGAAGCAATTATCGATTTTCTGAAAAAATCCAAGCCAGAATTTGCAGAAAAAAAGTTTATATTACCCGGAATTCTTATTATTGACACGCCTGGTCATGCTGCATTTATGAATTTAAGGAAAAGAGGGGGTGCCGTTGCAGATATTGCTATATTAGTTATTGATGTCACAGCAGGAA
>CAZVTX010000406.1:0-2804 GCA_964629395.1 uncultured archaeon | reverse complement strand
AAACGACCTCGTCTTTTTCATCAAAATGAAAAAAATACGATATTGAAAGAAAATTCGATAAAATTTTGAATCTGGATATTCTAAATGTGAAATCTAAGATTCTTGTACTTCTCGGAATTAATGACGAATTATCCTTTTCAGAGATTACGAATTATATAAAAACAAGTAATAATTGGTTAAAAAAAGTTTTATCCGATTTAATAAAAAATAAAATAATTGGTTATAATAAACAAAAAGATACATATTATCTATTATTTTAATATTTTAAATGAATATTATTTTATTTCTTTCTTAAAACAATTAGTTGAGAATTATGGATATTTCCCAAGAAGAAAAAGATGAAGTTTTAAGAGTATTAGATTCAAAATTGCTCACTCTACTAGCGGGTAATGTTGTTGAGACTTTTGAAAGGGAATTTGCGGAATATATTGGAGTTAAACATGCAATTGGTGTTAATTCCGGGACTGCGGCTTTACATACTGCAATTGCTTCTTTAGATATTGGTCCGGGAGATGAGGTTATTGTATCGCCTTTTACCTTTATTGCAACTGCAAGTTCAGTGCTTCAGAACAATGCAATCCCGATTTTTGCGGATATTGATGAAAAAACCTATAATATTGACCCTGAATCTGTTAAAGAAGTAATTACTGAAAGAACAAAAGCAATTATTCCCGTACATTTAGCGGGAATATCTGCTGATATGGATCCGCTTATGGAAATTGCCGAAGATTATAAACTCTATATCATTGAAGATGCTTGTCAATCTCACGGTGCATTGTATAAAGGAAAGAAAGTAGGTTCAATCGGACATCTCGGAACATTCAGCTTTTATCCCTCAAAAAATATGACTACGGGAGAAGGAGGAATGATTACTACTAATGATGATGAGTTAGCAAGGCAATGCCGCCTAATCAGACATCATGGTGAACCCTCATGGTATATCTATAATAGATTGGGCTGGAATTATCGAATGACGGAAATACAAGGTGCTATCGGTCGAGCTCAATTGAGGAAATTAGATACTTTCATTAAAAAAAGAAATGAAAACGCAAAATATTTATCTGCGGCGGTTGAAAATATAGATGGAATTGAACCTCCATTTATACCTGATTATTGTGAACCTGCCTTTAATTACTGGATTGGTCGATTTGATCCTGAAAAATTAAAAATGAATAAGGATGAATTTATACAAAATTTCCCTAAAAGTAAAGTACTTTATCCGAAACCTCTTTATGAAAATGAACTTTTTCTCAAAAAAAATGCCTATCCGAAGGGTTGCCCGTGGTCTTGTCCTTTTTATAATAAAAAAGTTGATTATGCGAATTTAAAACTTCCGGTCGTAGAACAAATAACTAAAGAAATTTTTGCACTTGATATTTATCCCGAAATCTCTCGTGAACAATTAGATTCTTATATTGAAGTTATGGAAAGGCTAACAAGTTAATAAGGAGGTAATTTTAATGGAAAGAATAAAAATTAAGGTTTTTGGATATGTTCAAGGAGTTTTTTTTAGATATACTACTAGGAAATTCGCCAGAAAATTAGGATTGACAGGTTTTGTTAAAAATATGCCCGATGGCTCCGTATATATAGAAGCAGAAGGACCAAAAGAAGATCTTCTTAAATTACTTGAATTTGCCAAAAAAGGTCCTAAACACGCGAAAGTGGAGAGAGTAGAGCATGAATTTTTAGAATATAAAGGAGAATTTAAGGGATTTGAATATGCATTTTAACTCGATTACTTTAATTTTCTTTTGAGATTTTATTATTTTTATTTTTAAATAAATATTAGATTAGAAATCTTTTCTCAATTAACAATTGAATGATGATTAAAATTAAAAAAACATTAAGAAAATTTAATATAAATAATATAAAATTCAATAATTAAGTAAGAATCTTGAAAATTTGATAATTGTTTACATTGAAAGTCATGAAATTTTTATTTACTAATAATAAGGATATCTTAATTAATATTATCAAAAACGCAGAAGAATTTATTAAAATTATTGCTTTCCAATTCACTAGTAGAGAATTTGTTGACCTCCTGATTGAAAAATCTAAATTAGGATTAATCATTGAATTAATAACGTTACCTGTGGACAGCTATTCTAAAGAGGAAGAAAGATCTAAAATTAAGAATCTTTTTAATGAACTCTTAGATAATAATATTAAAATTTATTTTTGTGATTGGGAAGTTGGTGATCCAAGTTTGACTACCACTTCTATGAGTGGAAGAATAAATGAAGGAGGTGGTAATAAGTGGTATTCTTTACATGGAAAATTATTAATTACTGAGCAAGCTGCAATATTAATGTCTTTTAACTTTATTGATCGAAATTTATTTGAATCCTTTTTAATTACAGAAGGAAAAAATATTGCAAAATTCTTAGAACTTTTTGATAAATGTAAGAATTTATTTATAAGTCCAACTAAAATTAAAAATATTAATGGAAAAATTATTGATAAAATTAATGAAAATGAAAAAAGGGAAATTATCAATAATTATTTAAAGACGGGTAGAAAACTTATAAGAGATTATCCCCCAGAATTAACTCCCGAAAAAAATATTGTTCCTGGATTACATTTAGCACCTTTTGATGGACGATTAAGAAAAATACTTTATGATCTAATTAATTCTTCAAAAAAATTTTTGTATTTAGTATCCGAAAGGTTATTTGATGATGATTTTATTAAAAATATAGGGAAAAAAATTATAAATTCCCAAAATCTTGATTTAAAAATTCTTACAGGCCCCCCAAGTATAATAAGGCAAAATCGGGAAAAAGCTATAATTCAATTTAAAA
>CAZVTX010000405.1:0-2807 GCA_964629395.1 uncultured archaeon | reverse complement strand
TTCATAATCCAAGAGATCTTCACCAACCTTTAGTTGCATATTTTTTTACTAAATATCTTACCTTTTTCTCGAAAAACTTTGGTCTTTGCATCATTTCTATCGCAGCTTTTTTATTAAATACATCTGTAGGATTAACATATTTGCCCCGTGTGTTTAACATAGCAATTATTGCTTCTATAACAGTAACGGCTGTTTTTGAAGGACTCCAACCTCCTTTTTTCCCGATAAGGCTCGGGTCAACTAAGGCTAAACAAATATTTCTTTGTCCCTTGTATTGTTTGGGATTCGGCCAAAAATTTGGATGCCATATAGGTGTATGAATTCTAACAAAAGGAGGATATTTTGGATATTGTGCAGGAAATTTCATCTCTATTTTAAAAAGTCCTCCCTCATATGCAGTTCCTTTTGGACCTCTTATAGTAATGGCAAGATGATCTATGCTTTTATTTTTGGGATCAAAAGGCTTTAATTCAATTTTTCCTTGTTTAGCTAATTTTTTCAAACCCGCAAAATCTTGTGAAATTCTACTACTTCTAATACTCATATTAATACCACTTTTTTATTATTTAAAATATTTAATTTATTTTTAAAGTGACAAATATTTCTCCTCCTTTAAAACCCGCAATTGTTAATAGTTCTAAATTTCTTAATCTATTTTCGTTTGGCGTTTTCTCTAAATCCACAATTTTAATATTATTAAAATCTAATAACGTTATAACGGGTTCTAAATCAGGATCTAAATCAAAACCATTTTTTTCTAAAGTTTTAATAATATTGATACATGGTGATTGAGCCCTTAATTTAATTGTAACTCTTCGAACATTTTTACCGCATTGGGGGCAATTTGGATTTCTTTTTTTCTCTATATGATAAAACATCATGGTCATTCCGTTGAAAATAACATAAGTTTTAATTGGCTCACCCAATCCTTTTTTACCTTTTAGCCAATGAAGCACTTTTACGGCTTCATGTGACTGTAATGAAGAGATCACAGCATTTATCGTAATTAGCCCTGGCTCATGTCTATCAATTATTTTTACAACATCATCTAAGCTGTATTCAGGTAGGAAATTATATTTATAAACTAATTCATTTGCAATTTTTAAAATAAATTCCATATCATTTTTATTTTTAGGATTAGGATCTCTATTATATTTTTCTTGAAAAGCCATATTTCCCTTGAATACACAATGTATTCTTTTTCGGGGGATTCCTACCACGGTACATGCCGCCATTTCATCATTCTCTTTTACAGGAAGCGGATTACATTCATAACATGCATTTTTATAGGGAAAAATCGTATATATATGCCCATGATAACCTGAAACGCCTCCATCAATTAGAGGCTTTTTAAATCTAATACATTGGGCATTTAAATTTAAACGTGCATTCATAGAATCCAATCCTCCAATTATAATATCTGCAGCATTATAAATAGCGGGATCTAATCTTTCTAAAGAAGTATAATAACCTTTCACTACTATATTAGGATTAATTTCCTTTAATTTTCTTGCAGCTACAATTGCCTTAGGTTCACCCATTTTTGCTCCCGCAAAAAGAATTTGCCGATTTAAATTAGAATGTTCAATAATATCTAAATCTACAAGATCTATGTGACCGACACCAAGCATGGCAAGATTTTTTGCGATTTCACATCCCAACCCTCCAACTCCGACGATTAAAACACGTGAGTTTTTTATTACCGTTTGATCCCATCCTTCTAAACGGAATTGGCGATCATATAAATCCCTTTCTTCCGCTGTGAGGCTTTCATTAAAAAAAATTGAATCCTTTGCCAATCTCAATCACCATGTTTCAATATTATGTTAAAAATATTTAATTAAAAATTAAAAAAAATTTTAAATGTAAAAAATTCTCTATTTTTAGATTATAAAATTTTATTGTAGCCCCGCAGTGCTTGCAGGAATTAAAAGAATATCATCTCCATTACTAATATTATAATCCCCAAGAGGTCTATTTTCATCCATCGTCACTCCTCCAGATGAGAGGTGAAAATCATCGGGATTTAAGCCAAAAATATTTCCTACAGTTCTTTTAATATCAGAAACTAAATTACCATCATTTACAGTGAGCTTTTGTTTCTTTTCACCCGGACCTATAGTAGATAAAAAGAAAACAGAAATCTTTCTACCCGATGATGGTGTTTTACTTGCTGGTGTCTTTGATGTAATTGGTTCAGGGGCTTCTTCCTCTTCAATTTCTAAATCTTCATCAAATTCATCAAAACTCATTTTATTATCACTCCATTTTTTTATTTTTTAATTTATTTATCTTGATAAAATTAAGCTCAAATCCTTTTAAAAAAGTGATTGGAATGAATTTTTAGTTTTTTGAAATTTGGTGAAAAAATAGAGTTATAAATTGAATACTAGCATATTATTATTAACAGGATTAAAATATCTTCATAGATTCAAAAGAGGTTAATATAAATTTAGAATCGTCTTTTTACTATAATTTAAGTTTATGAGTTCTCTAAATAAAATAGAAGAGGTCGTTTTTGGGATAATAGAAGAATTTTTGGCAAAAAAAACATTTTCCGCAATAGAAGATATAGTTGTATTTGTAAATAATAGAGTTCGTGCCTATTCCAATATCAATCGTAATAGAATCGAACTTATTATAAAAGATTTAATAAAAAAGCGTGTTATTATCCCTGGTACTAAATTAATGAAAAATAATATTATTGAAAACGAAAAACGGAAAAAAGTTTTAAGTTATATTCAAAAGAATCCGGGAAGCAATATCAATGAAATAATGCGTGCAAATAATCTCGGTAGCAATCTTGC
>CAZVTX010000404.1:0-2889 GCA_964629395.1 uncultured archaeon | reverse complement strand
TATTTATGTGTCTTTAGAATTTATTAAAGGCTTACTGAAGGATATAGCTCCGGAATTTCTTGCGGGTTTAAATCTTGAGGGCAATATCCTTATCGATAAGTCAATTAAAAAGCGGGTAAAATATTATTTACGGATTGTCTCCTGCGAGGGTCTTCATTTTCTTTTGCTTCCCGTACCCCATTTGTATAATGAAGAGAATGATATTGAGGCGGGTTTTGCCGTTGATGCGAGTCCTGATAATTTTGATGTTTATGCATATATGTATAATTATAATACGGATGATTTATTGATTTTATCCAAGCTTCCTCATTGTGTTCATAGGGCTTTTGTTTTTGATGCCGAAGATTTTTCGGTTCTTGAAGTGAGGGATGTTTCCCTATCCAATCGTCTTTCTGCATTACTATTTATTAATAATTATTTATCAAATTTAGATGCAGATTTGAACGGGACAGCAGCGGATTTTTTTGATGATAAACTATATCAGCAATTGATTGTGAGGTTAATTTCTGTCCATGATCCGAATTGGTGTAGCGATAAATTGATAGATTTGCGTTTTGAGCAATTACTTGCCAATTATAACCAATTAGATGAGAGTGATCCGTTTTATGAGAATAATTTATTGAGGGCAAATGTTCATATGATTAATTTTCTATTTGGATGTGAAGATAATATCAGTAACAACGGGTTTTTATCGCGTGTTTCTGTAGCTAAACTGAAGCCGCATGTGCAGAAATTATATCGTGTATTATTTAATGAAGGAGAGATTGAAAAGGCTCGAAAATTGTTTAAGCGTGTAAAAGTGCTGCCTTATGGGGCAATAGTTCAACCTTCCTATAAAATATTACTTGAAGTGGGTAAAATTGGAGAAGTGCGTAAATTATATGAATGGACAAAGGCAGAACCGGATGCAGAGCTTATAAAATCTTCCTTTAAGTATTTATTTGAGAGAGGTTGGGTCTCAAAAGCGCGAAAATTATCGTCTTGGTCAGGTATAGAACCTGCTTTTAATGAACTTGATATTCAATCCTATTATAAGATTCTTTTTGAAAAATGTTGGGTCAAAAGTGCACGCAAATTATATATATGGTCCGGAATAGAACCTTCTTTTAATGAGTTTGACGTTCAATTTTATTATAAAATTCTATTTGATAAAGGTTTGACTGATGCTGCCCGCAAATTATTTGAATGGAGTGGGATAAAACCCCGTGAAGATCTTGTTCAATCCTGTTATAAAAGCCTATTTGAGAAGAGATGGATTATTAGATGCCGCGAATTGTCAGAATGGACGGGAATAAGGCCAAATTTTAGCGAACATGAAATCCAATCCTATTACAAAAGGTTATTTGAAGAAAGCTTGATTTATAGTGCAAAAGAAATGTATGAATGGTTAGGAATTATGCCTAATAAAGATATCATTCAGTTTTATTGTAAGAATTTAATAGAAAAAGGGATGCTTTATGAGATACGAAAATTAATCGAATTGTTTAGATTAGAATTCAATGAAGATTTGGATAAAATATAAAATATACTAAATTTGGCGATATATAAGCAAAAGCCTACTGAATTTTTCAATAATAATATCGGATAATAAAAGTAATTGGAGGAATTTTTATATGATAATTACGTTTTTAGCTCAACGATATTTCATAGGACTTAATAAATACTAAAATGAAAAAATTTATAAACTGATTTATACCTTTTTTCTTTATGGCGGGCGAATTCATTAAGGACTTACTGAAGGACATCTCTCCAGAGCTTATGACTAAATTAAATGTGAAAGGTAAGGTTCTCATCAATAAAGACATTAAAAAGCAAGCAAGACAATATTTAAGGATTGCTTCAAAGAATAATTGCGATTATCTCTTGCTACCGGTGCCGCATTTATATAACGATGAAAAAGATATAGAAGCCGGTTTTGCGGTTAATGCAACTCCCGATAATTTCGATGTTTATGCATATATGTATAATTATAATTCGGATGAGCTATTAATACTATCCAAGCTTCCGCATTGTGTTCATAAAGCATTTGTCTTTAATGCTCAAAATTACGAGCTTATTGAAGAAAGGGATGTAAGTTTGCCTAACCGAATGTCGGCAATTCTCTTCATTAGCAATTACCTAACCGACCTAAAAGCAGGCATTAAAGGAACACCAACGGATTATTTTGATGATAAATTATATCAGCAGCTCGTTACAAGGCTAATTTCTGTCCAAAAACCAAGCTGGTGCAGCGATAAATTAATTGAGTTGAGATTTAAATACTTACTTACTAATTATAATCAATTAGATGAAAAAGATGAGCTTTATGAGAATAATCTATTAAGAGCCAATATTCATATGATTAATTTTCTGTTCGGCTGTGAGGACATTATTAACAATAAAGGATTTTTAACTCGTATTAATCCCTCTAAATTTAAGCCTTACATTCAAAAATTGTATCAATCATTAATCATCGAATTAGAAATAAAAAAAATAAAGATGTTATCCGAATGGTCTGGAGTGAAGCCTGAATTTAATAAATCTACTATTCAATCTTGTTATAAAGTTCTATTTGAAAAGCAGAAAATTCATGATATAATAAACCTAATCGAATTTTCAGGAATATTGCCGAATGAAGAAGATATTCAATATGCTTATAAAATCTTATTTGAGAACGGTTTAATTAGCCTTGCAAGAAAACTTTTAGGGTTTGTAAAAATAAAGCCAAATAATTCTATTATTCAATCTTATTGTAAAACCTTACTTGATCAAAATAAAATTAATTCTGCTAAAGAGTTATTTAAATTTTCGGGGATAAAACCTATTGAAGATATAGTTCAATCTTGTTATAAAGTTCTATTTGAAAAGCGGAAAATTGATGATGTAAAAAGCCTAATCGAATTTTCGGGA
>CAZVTX010000403.1:0-2893 GCA_964629395.1 uncultured archaeon | reverse complement strand
TAATGAAATTAGATTTAAACTAATTTCATAGCAAGTTCCATATCTTCAAGTGTTAATTTTTTGCGCCCGGCGTGTCGGGTCATTTCTAAAGCTTTTGCAGTGACATCTTTGGCAAGCTTTTCTAAATAATCAATTAAAGCTAATACTGCTTCTTTTGCAACCATCTCGGCGCCATTATCCTTCATTAATTTTCTAATCGGGCTCCAAGCAAAAATTTTCTTTGCCATTTTTATTCCTCCACTTTTTTTATTTTTTATTTAATAAATTTTAATGTTCTAAAATCTATTTAATTAATAATACTTCTTTCAAATATTTAAATATTGCGTAAAATTTTCGATACACTATAATTGGGTTTATCAATTTACCAAGATCGACCATTCGACAAAATTTCGAAGTTGGAGAAGAAAAGCCGACATACACTAACCGAGCCGTTAGCGTTAAGATCTCGATCTAAAATGAGTCGCAAAAAGTTTAAACATTATCATTTTTATTAGTATTCCATTAGATATCTTAAAATTTTAATAAAAGCTAAAAATTGGATAATATATTTTAGATGAGAATGCCCTCTAATTATGAGATTGAAAATAATGAAAAATTAATAAAGATTTATTTCATTTAAATAATCAACAATTAATTTTTTTCAATATGCTTATGAAAAAGATTATCTCTATTTGTAAAGGCGATGGCGTAGGACCTGAAGTAGTAAATGAAGGAATAAAAATTCTAAAAGTTATAGAAGAATATACTGAGATGGAATTTGATTTTAGAGAAGCACCCGCAGGTGGAACTGTTTGGAAAGAAACAGGTATTAATTTACCCGAAAAATCTTGGGAAACTATTGTGAATTCAGATGCATTACTTTTTGGTGCCATTGGATTACCCGATTTGCCTCAAGGTGTTGCTGAAAGTGCAATTCTAAAAATTAGACAAGGGCTTGACCTTTATGTTAATCTTAGACCCGTTAGATTATATGATTCCTTAAGAGACCGATGTCCTCTTAAAGATGAATTTATAGGAGACGGAATTGACATATATTTTATAAGGGAAAACACTGAAGGACTTTATAAAAATATCGGAGAACTTTCAGATGAGGAGGCCCATAATATAATGTTGTATACACGTAAGGGTTGCGAAAGGATTATTAAATTCGCATTTGAATTTGCTAAAAGGAAGGGTCATAAAAAAATTACCTCTGTGGATAAAGCAAATATCCTTAAACCCAGTCAATTATGGCGCAAGATTTTTCATGAAATTGCTAATGATTATCCTAATATTCAAACAGAAGATATTTATATTGATGCTTTTTGTCAATGGTTAATTAGAACACCGTATGCTTTTCAAACGGTTGTAACAGGAAATATGTTCGGAGATATTATTAGTGATGAAGCAGCTTTTCTAATCGGAAGTCTCGGTATGGCAGCCAGCGGAAACATTCATCCGGGAAAAGTATCGATGTATGAGCCTGTGCATGGTTCTGCACCCGATATTGCAGGAAAAGGTATTGCTAATCCAATTGGGACTATTTTAAGTGTAAAATTAATGTTGCAAGAATCTTTTAATCAAACTCAAATTGGAGATGAAATTGAATCAGCAGTTGAAGATGCGTTAAATGAAGGCAGAACTAAGGATATTGAGAATAAAAATATCAAAACTTTAACTACTGTTGAAATGGGCAATTTAATTGCCGAAAAATTAAAATTAAGACTTAAAAAATAATATTAAAAGATTTTTTTCTGTTATATATCTTAAAAATTTTCATATTTAAAAGATAAGATGATTTTTTTATAAATATTAAATAAGAATAATTATTCATTATAAATATGGAAAATCATATCACAATTGTTTATGATAATTTACTTCCTCCCGAAAATTTTGGAATTAAAGGTTTAAAGGAAGCATGGGGATTTAGTGCATTCATTACTATTGAAGGAGCGAAAATATTATTTGATTGCGGCTGGAAAGCACCGATCTTATTAAACAATTTAGAAAAATTAGGAATAAAAAAAGATGATTTTGATTATATCGTAATTTCACATCAACATAATGACCATATGGGCGCGCTAGAGGCGATTTTAGAATATAATAAAGGATGCAATCTTTATATCCCCGCTCATTTTACAGATGATTATACAGCAAAACTCAAAATATTTACGGATAATATTTATAAAATGACTCAAGATTCTGGGCCAAAAGAGATTTCAAAAGGAGTTTTTGTTACGGGAGAAACAAGCGCAAGTAAGAAAGCAATTTTTGAACAAGCAATAGGAATAAACTATAATGAACATAAAATATTAATCTCCGGTTGTATGCATCCGGGATTTAAGCCATTATGGGATTTGGTACAGCGAAAATTTACGCCTACAGAACTTATGGGCGGTGTTCATAATTTCAAGGATCCTGATCTTCTTGTTAATCTCGGCATTAAGAAAGTTTATTTAGGTCATTGTACATCGCATTTTGATGTTTTTGAAAAACATCCAGAGATTCATGCAGAAAAGCTTTATGTTGGCTTTAAACTAATGCTTTAAATATTTCTAATTGAATTTAGCATTACTTTAAGTTGATCGAAAACTTCTAAACGATATTCAGTTCCAATTTTAAAAATTAACAATGATACAAGTTTTTTTTCCAATTGTTCATTAAGATCAAAATCTTCCATTATTTTGGACCAATCAGCTTGCTCTGAAACTCGAATTCCTATTAGAATTACCTTATTTTCTTTGATTTTTTCAATCATCTCTATAACTATTTCTTTCCATTTAGGATCAATTTTTTCCATTTTTCTGGCATCAAATATACAAAAAATGCCGTCTGCATTGTCAACGTCCATTATATCATAGAGATAATTCTTTATTATTATTCCGTTATCATATTCATAGATTTTTGCATTATT
>CAZVTX010000402.1:0-2899 GCA_964629395.1 uncultured archaeon | reverse complement strand
AAATGTTACTATTGAAAGAAGAATAAGTAAGGATCAAAAAACTAAATATTTACAAAAAATTTTTTATTTTTTAATTAGAATTCCACTTTCATTTATTACTTTCTTAAAAGCCCATGTATCGACTTCAGCTTTAAAGAAAATAGAAGATAAATTGGAATCAAATGGTTTTAATATTATTGAAAAAAAATTTTTTCTATTTGATTCATTAGAATTGATAAGAGCAAAAAAGAGGCTGGAAGAATGAGTTTAAAAAATGGTTTAAAATTATTTGGAGGTTATTTTTTTCGGTGGACCGGATTTTCTACAGAACCAAGACTTATAGAGGTAGGAAAACCGGATGAAAATAGTCCTGTTTTGTTGACTTGTAATTTTATCATTACTGTAAAGCGTATACTTAAAGCTATTAAAGGTTTAGATTGTTATCTTTTAATTGCACCCTCTAACGGTATCAATGTATGGTGTGGCGCTTGTGGAGATGATTTTGATACGAATTCTGTTATATCTATACTTAAAACTAGCGAAATTAATGAAAAAGTTAAACATAGAACATTAATCCTACCTCAATTAAGTGCACCTGGGATTGATCCTGTTGAGATTAAAAAGAAAACAGGATGGGATGTAAAGTTTGGACCTGTATACGCAAAAGATATTAAAATTTATATTAAGAATGGTTTTAAAAAGACTGAGCAACAGAGGATTGTAAGATTTCCCCTTTTAAAGAGGTTAGAAATGGCAAATTTATATTTCTTCAGTTTTTTTCTAATATTTACAATTTTTTACTTTATAGTTGGAATTTTCCTGCCTATTTTGGATTTAAAATTATTTCTTGTTAGCTTGTTAGTTTTTATCATTGTAATTTATGGTTCTCTTACAATTTTACCCAGTATCCCCACTAAAACAGGTAAACCAAAGGTTTTAGTTTATGAAATTTTACTTATATGTGTTTTAATATACCTTTATTTTTTGTCTCTTTTTAATTTCTTTTATTTAATTTGGATGATTATTTTATCATTATTAGCGGCATTAATGATGATGGAAGATTTCAATGGATTAACATCTATTTACAAAAGTGAGCTGGGGGAAAAAACATGGAAAAAAGGCCAAGATAAAATGAATTTTCTTTTCGGAGAATATAAATTACAGCCCTATGGACAAATCACATTAGATAGGGAAAAATGTATTGGTTGTAAAATGTGCATTGAAGTATGTCCTCGAAACTTATATTCTTTTAATGAAATTGATAAAAAAGTTAACCTAAAAAATTCTGAAGAATGCATAAATTGTAATGCATGTGTAAAGCGTTGCTTAGGACATTGTTTAGAGATTGTTTAATTGCTTAATACATTGTCTCGCCGGTAATTCGATTCACTTTCAAATGTCTAAAGCGGGCATTTCCTCTTCCGATTTTTTCGCTTTTCATTATTTTTTCTTTTATTGGTTCAGGAAATAGATATTTTGCTAAGTGGATTATCATTTCTTTTGTTTCAATACAATTAAGAAGTTTTAAGCACTCAAATGAATAAAATATCTCACTTATTAAATCATAATTAGTTTCACTTGAAAAGTCTAAAAGTTCCAGATTTCTGTATATTCTTGTAATAATATTTTCTAATAAATTATAATCTTTAAGATTCTGAAGCGAACGTCTCATATAACCGCAGAATAAAACGTAATATGTTGCCTCCGAAGAATTATAACCATCTCTAAATTGTTTTATCCCTTCCGGTGTTATTCGGGTTTCAAGCTCTTTAATTACCGCCTTAATTTTGAAATCTTCAACTTTATTTATTAAATTTACTAAATTGTAGATTTTAAGAATAACTACCAGCTGAGATGTCTCTAAATCTTTTAAATAATTGGATTCAAAAAATTTAGCATCCGCTTCTGTTAATTTTATAATTTTATTTTCAGGAAGCCAATAATTTAATAAAGAGGTTGATTTAAAGAAATAGTAAATTTGATCTGTGGCTTCAATAATTGGTGCTTCGAACTCATCAACTAATTCTTCATATACTTGATTTAAAAAGTCTATTATCTTATTTTCGTTAATAGGAACATCCAATCGATTTGAGAGATAAATTCCGCAAAAATAAATTTCAGGATTTTTTAATGAAACAAGAGGAATCGTGTCAAGCCATTCATCTAAATTATTTTTTAGATAATTTTTAAGTTGAGTAAAATCAAAGCTTCTTTGAATATGAAAAAATTCAATAATTCGAAAAATTAAATAAAGAAGCTGAAGTTTTGTATGAGAATATTTTAAATTCTCTAATTTTTCAATTTTATCTTTATTTTCCTTAAACTTTTCAATAATTTTTTCTCTTAAAATAAGATATTTTTTTAAATTATTTATCTTATCGGGCTCTTTTTTAAATAGATCTTTTATTTCTCTGAGTCCGATTATTAATTCTAAAGGTAAAATCTCTTTATCTTTAAGGTGAATTAATTTTTCAGTGGTCACTCCATTTGAATCAACAATATAATCAATTAATCTTTTTAAAAATATTTCATATATTATTGGCGCTATTTTTTTATTGTATAATTGTTCTAATGTAATTACCTTCCATGTAGATATATCTTTTAGTTCACTTATATTTTCAGGAAAAACGTATTCCAATTCTTTATTCGAAAATCCTAATTTAATTAGATTATTGATTATAACTTGAAGGAAATTATCATATTTTTGATCCAATTCTTTTTCGGAAAGAATTTGGCAGCTTAAGCATTCTAAAATATTTTTTTTAAGATAATTATCTAAATTATTATAAAAAACATCAATAGAATCGGAGAGATATAAGTCAATTATATTAAATATCCCTTGATATAGCATTGTTCTCAATTAAATATTATTCTACTTTAAATTAATAATTTGTTATCTTTAAATATCAATTAATTTTAA
>CAZVTX010000401.1:0-2927 GCA_964629395.1 uncultured archaeon | reverse complement strand
GACATTTGCAATGGAATCAAACATGGAAAGGAGAAGCCGGGAAGGAAGTAGAATCAAAAGTTTTAGATGTTGATTCAGAGGGGAATATCTATATAGGAGTGGAGACTCTTAGTTGGAATATTGAAGGTATTGCAATACTTTGTTATAATAATTCGGGGAGCCTTCAATGGAATAATTCATGGGGATCTAATTATAACGAATATTTACATGATTTAACTGTTGATTCTGAGAAAAACGTCTATTTATGCGGGACAACAAAATATGAGACTAGCCAATATCATTTCTTTCTTGTAAAATTTGGAAATGATGGATTACCTGAATGGAGCACGATTTGGGGAGGGCCAAATACGGACTTTGGAAAAGCGATTTGTGTAGATTCTTCAAATAACGTTTATTTCACAGGAATCACAAAAAATTTTGAATCAGGTCTTAAAGATATTTATATAGCGAAATATTCGCCAACGGGAACAAGATTAGGGCATGTACTATGGGATTCAGGTAAGGACGATTCTCCTTACGACATTACTTATGATAAAATAAATGATAAATTATATGTTGCGGGAGGATCGGAAGGACTTGCGTTATCTAATGAAAATAAAGTAATCCTATTAAAAATTCCTGCATTGGATTTTACCAATAATGATGATTGTACTTGTCCGCAATGCGATGATGACAATAATGATTGCTGTAATAATAACAATGACACTAATGAAGGCGAGAGCTCTATTCCGGCTTATGATATATTTATTCTAATTGGGATTATAAGTACAGTATCGGTATCGATAATGATAATTAATTATATTAACAAAAGAAAATGAAATCTCTGAAAAAATGAATTCCGTCATTACATTCATAAACAAATAAAGAATTTTTATTTACCTAATTATTTATTTATTTTTTATTTCTAATTTTAAAGTATTTCCTTAACAGAAATCTCTCGTTTATTTAATTAATTAATTCCTTGTTTTAAAAATTTAAAGTAAATAATATAAAGATAATATCTCCATAATATTGCATCTAATTAATTTCCGCTTTTTCTTTTAAGATAACAAAATTATTAATTAGGTGCTAAAAATGAGTTATCTTATTAAAGAACAGGATGTTGATAGATTCTTATCGAAAATTGAGAATATTTTTCCAAATTTCGTGGCAGGGGTAATTTGTGATGAGCATGGATTTCCAATAGGGGCAAAGATACCGAGAGATTTTCACATTAACGAGAATGAATTAGCATTGTCTGCTATTGCGGAAAAAAGGAGTTTTATAAGAGATCCGAGGTTTATGAAGGTAAAGAGAGATATTGATAAATCCAAAAATGTTAAATTATTCATTCTATTGGAGAAATCGAGAAAATATATCAATCGCTTTAAAATTTTAAGAGATGTAATTAATTCGCAGAATATTTTTTAATTAAATATAACCTAAAAAAATCTTTAATTAAACAATTAAAATGAAAATTTATTATATGCAATAGTTCAGAAAAAGAATCTTTAATTAAGTATTTAAATAAAAAATTTATAATAAAATTAGTGGGTTGAGTTTTTACTCACCAATATGTCTCTAAAGACCCTTACAATATTATATTAAAAATTAAGAATTAAGGGGTATATGACTTTTTCCGACGATGAAATATTGTTGCGAAGGATTTTAAAGGAGATTATTAATAGTACTCCGGGACTAAAACATGCTATCATCATTGATGATACCGGAATTACAATTATGAGCCAATCTAAGTTCGCCATGTCTGATAGGGATATTACGGTTGAAAAGATTGGTGCGATTGGTGGAGCCGTATTTATGGCAGGGGAAGAACAGGGAGAGGTCTTAGGTTATGGGCCTATTGGACTTCAAATTACGGAATATGAGAAAGGAATGATTTTTTCTTCTAAAGTAGGTAAGGGAGTTCTCTGTTTGGCAACGGATACGAATGTCCAAATAGGATATATTAGAGCTATTTTAAAGAAATGGGCACCAAAAATTGGTAAAATTCTTGCCCGCTATTTAGAAACGGATCAAGAAGGGCTTAATCAAGAATTAAGAGAACTCTTTAAAACCGATGGTTTGGGTTATTAATTGTCTTATATTTATAAAAGAAAAAAAAGGGCATAGACTGTCGCCTAAAACACTAACGCTCTTTTATCATTTTTAGGATTAAACCGTAATCAAAAAGGCTCTCTCATGTTAGGCTTTAAGTCTATGCTGAGATGGGAGCAATAATCATGTCTGCAACCTGGGTACTGACTCATACCTCATCGCTTTGGAACTTACCTTTGCTCGGTTAAGAGCCCATCTTTATTGCAGTTACTGATTATTAAATTCCGGATGTTCGCATTATCTTGCACACGTATTCATTTAATCATACGTGCCCTCGAAAATGCGATTACTCCGTCATTATTTTCCCATTAAATTAATATAAATATAAAATTTTAAATATTATTCTTTAAGTAATCTTTTTCTTAAAAAATTGGAAAGAATAAACCCTTCGTGAAAAAAGATTATTCCGAAAATTAAGAAGATTCTTGCTATTAAAGTATATATTGGGTCGTTTATTAATATCTCAGTAACCGCCCCAATCGCAAAACTTGTAAATGCGATAATAAGCAAAATTCCTCTTAATCTGATTTCAGGATTTTGGGATTTTAATGATTCCCGTGCAAATAATGCTCCACAAATGACGCAGATTGGACCATTAGCAAGTAGGAATGTTAATACAATCATGGAGAATTGAATGTCCACAATGCCAATTAATTCTCCCATAATTGTTGGATCTTTTAATAAAAAAAATAGAAATATACAATCAAAAATAGCACCACCTAAAATTATAATTATCTGAAGTAAACGTTGTCTATTTTTATAAATTAATTCTGTAAACGCTGTTACTCCTAAAAAAAACACCCAAAGGGATAAAAAATAAACAAAGAAATAGA
>CAZVTX010000400.1:0-2947 GCA_964629395.1 uncultured archaeon | reverse complement strand
TTAGGATGACGGAAGAACACCATTTATGTTTGAAATGTTTCCACCAAATTAAGGTAATTTCAGCAGTATTATTTATCTTTGGAGGAATTTTAAGTTATTATTTTGCGAGTTCGCCTGAAACGATGTTATTTCAATTTGGAGGTATTCCTTTCAACTTAATTATTGGAATCTTTCCGCTTTTATGCGGTATATTTTTATTTATTTATACTGCTCTTACATCCGGCTCTTTTGATATAAATATAGATAATGATGTTTGCAAATTTAGATATAAAAAATCGGAACTCTCGCTCAATAAAAATGAAATAAAGGCGGTTATTTTTACTGAGGCTCCGAAATTCGCTATTTGGTTTGTATTTTTTTTCATTAATTTTTACTTTGTATATTACGGAATAGAATGCGTATTATATTTTTCTGCTAATCATAATGCAGGACTTTTAGAATTTTCTTTTTATTCTATGATGATTGTTTGGCTTGCGGGGCTAATTCTACTTTTTTTTCCGCGTAATTTACTTGAAATTATAACGCCTAATAAAAGAATTTTGCAGAAAATAAGTCAGATTCCTAAAGATGGTTCTTTTGAGAGATTTTTTAACGATATTTTCGGTTTATCAGATGAACAGAATGAAAAAATTATTAGGTCAAATAGATTTCTTTATCGCTTAATATTAGGTATTATCTTTATAACAATTTTTATATTAACCTCGATGCTTGTTATTAGAGATGAGATTGTCCAGCCGCTCCATGATTTAGGTATATGGATTCCTATCATTTTACTATTATCAGGCGTTATGATGATATCTTCCTCAATAAAAGAGAAAAGGATATTTAAAATTAAGGATGGAAATGATAATATAATGATAAACGGTAAGGCTCTAATCGGTGCGCTGACGCAAGATAATTATATTTGGTTAAATAAAAATGATTATCAGGTAAAAGAGAATCTAACGGAGGTTGGCTTTAGAAGGCTTTCTTTTTATCAATATTTATTAATAATGGTATTATTTGGCCAAGCGGCTTTCTTAGGTTTCAAAATTTTCTGGTTGCCGTTTGTTTACGCAGATTATTTTGATATATATGATTTGATAATAGCAATAATTATGATTATTGTGTTGTTTTTCTTTTCATTTGAAATAGTATATAAATTGGATCTTAAATCTGGTAATGAATTAAAACCTAAGAAAGAGATTTTACTCGGTAAAGTTCCCGGAAATAAAAAATTGGATAATAATAGGAATCAGAATTTATTTCAATCAATAAAAATCGGATTTAAACGGTATTTTAATAATTTTAAGGTTGCTGTTAGAAATGATACTTCGAGACATTTATTAAAAATATTTTTAGCTTTTATCTCTGCGATAGTTTTAATTACAATTTCATACGTATTTCTTGGTTTTGTTATTTTTATTTTTATATAAATCGGAGGCAAAAATATGAAAATTATAGAAAAAGGAAGGAAAAGGATTTCCTTAAAAAGAAAAATATTCTTAATTATAATTATTTCAATAATTTCCGCCACTGGTATTTATTTAGGTGTAGGGATTTATATATATCTTGATTTAAGTTCATATAATCAAGATTTGGGCAAATATTATTGGTGGGATTCTGAAGATTGCATGTATACGGGAAAACGTAGTTTTAAAAATTTTTATCAAGAAAGAGCAAATTGGACTTTTTTAGAGGATCGTGCAATTTTATTTGAGAATTTAACGGATCGATATAATATATGCAACGAATCTTGGGATTGTGCAACTACACTTACGGAAGTATATTTTGAATACGGACTTTCAAGCCCTTATTATAATAATTCCTGGAATTATAGAAAAGATTTAAATGATTTTCTTACGAATTCAAGCTCTAAATTCCGAAAAATGAGGGCTGTCCAACCGATTGACGGATATGGAGACTCTCCGATATGGACAAGCAATTATATAGCATCTTTAGCATTTCACTATGCGGTCTCCTGTGAGCAAGGTGATGCAAATATGGCAAATGAGATTCTTGAAAAAATGGAAAGGCCAGTTTTAGGTCTACATGTTCTGACGCATGTATCTGGTCTGGACGGAAATTTAGCGAGATTTGCCATTAAGGATACTATAGAAAATAGGGAACGATTTCCGTGGTTTTTCTATGATATTGACGCTGAAACAGGTAAAAAGACCGAGAAAAAATTCGGTCGGGAAAGCAATAAATATCCCGGACAAGGAATCTATGAAGGTTGGTGGTATCAAATGAGAACGAGTCGAGATCAACATATAGGATATTTTTTCGGCTATTCCATTGCATACAAGCTTTTATCTAAAATCCGAAGTCCTTCAGGAGTCAATAACGCTTTAAAAAATGAAATATTAGATATGATTGCCGAAGATGGTTCAGAAGTTTTAGACAGATTAATTGGTTCAAATTGGCATATAATAAACGGAGAGGCAGAGCCAGGTGAAGGGAGGGGATTTGATGAGGCATCTTTGCATCCAAGACCTCCATGGACATCGGGCGGCGATATTATGCTGGCATTTTTAGCCTTTGGAAAAATGGTCAATCCCGAAAAATATGAATCTTATTATAAAAAAATCTTAAATCGATTTTTAAGTGCGTCTTATCATTTTGGAGCTGATCAGAGCGGAAGTTATTTTGCAAATCATCTCGCTTTTGATACGATGTTTCAATTTTATTTTATAGAAGAAGATCCCGATATACGCGAATTTATTAGACTTCATTATAATCGGGATTTTTATGAATATGTTCAATATCACAGAAATTCTCTATTTAATCTCGGCTGGCTCTATATTAATGATTACAATTTAGAGGACGAGATCTTATATAATGAAAGATTGATGTATAAGCTTGATGATATTACAGATAATCTCAATCGTTTTGCAAGATGGAGATTTCCGAGTAGAAGTTGGTATATTCCTAAAGTTGCCGATTATGATGACCTGATTAACCCTGC
>CAZVTX010000399.1:0-2958 GCA_964629395.1 uncultured archaeon | reverse complement strand
GATTTTTTAATATTTGTAATTTAATGCCCCTTACTAAAATAGATAAAAAAAGTCTGCTTCCGATATTATTGGTTATATTACTGCTGTTTGTGTCAATAGCATGTGCAAATATGTTAATTCCGAGTTATGCTGCCGTAAAGGAAGAATTTAACATTCCCGAAGCTTTAATAGCGATTCCTGATGCCTTTTTCATACTTATAAGTGCAGGTTTTGCCCTTATGTGGGGTTATTTTACAGATAGAATAGATCGGGGAAAAGTTATAATGGCGGGTGCTTTTTCCTGGACTATTGGAATGCTTTTAACGGCATTCAGTTGGTCTTATCCTATGCTTATAGTTTCAAGAGTTCTAAGTGGTGCAGGATTAGGTTGTGTCTTACCGGTGGGGTATTCCATAATTTCTGATGCAATTCCACCAGATGAGCGATCTGGTTGGTTCGGAACTCTAGCTATTTTAAGTTCCGTATCAAATGGTATTGGTCAGGCAATGTCAGCTTTTATAGGACCCCTTCTTAGTTGGCGTTTTCCTTTCCTTTTACTTGCTAGCATAAGTATTGTAATAATTATTTTCTTGTTTTTCGTTAAGATTCCTCAGCGTGGTGCGAGTGAACAGGAATTAGAGGAACTTGCTGAGTTAAATTTAGAATATAGTTATCGTATCTCATCAAAAGATTTATCATATATATTAAAGAAAAATACTAATCGTTGCCTTATTATTCAAGGCTTTTTTTCTATAATTCCGGGAACTATCTTAGTTTATTTTTTAAATTTTATGTTTGCTGATGAAGAAAAAGGTTTTTTTGCGGAATTACCAAATAGTATACAAGTTCAAACTTCCGCTATTTTTGCGGGAATGGTGGGAATTGGTTATATTTTAGGCAATATTGTTTTAGCATATTTGGGAGATGTATTATATCGGAGAAATAGGCGTAATAGAGCAAGATTAGCAACCTTTTGTATGATTACATCCATACCATTAGCCATTGCTATGATGTTTTTTATTCAACCAATCAAGGTTTCTAAATTAGGTATAGATTATCCAAACCCAATTCCAACTGAAGAATTATGGCATTATATATTCTTAACGATAGGAGCAATTTTTACCACTTATCCCGGTTATGGCCTCTTTTTCGCTTTCGCTTTAATTGCTTCAATATTGAGTGCTGGTCCCGTAGCAAATCGAAATGCCGTTATGATTGATGTTAATTTACCAGAACATAAAGGTACTGCTGCATCTTTATTTAATTTATCCGAACAAATTGGTAAGGGCTTAACTTTATTGATATCTTTTACATTTATTACTTTATTGGGCAGTATATACAATATGATCATTGTATCATTTTTCTTCTGGATCCCCGCTGCATTCCTATGGTATCTTGCCAGTAGAAATGTTGAAATGGATATGCATGATAAATCCAGAATCTTATCAGAAAGAAAACAGAGCAGTTTAATTGATTTTATTTTCGAATTAGAAATTGAAATGGATAGGGCAATTCAAAAAATTCAAGATTCAAAATATTATATTAAAAATAATCCTAAGAAATTTATGAAATTAATCAATGATGGGATTAAAATATTCTCTCGTTGTGAGCGTGAAGGTGATGTAAGGAGCATAACTGAAATTGAAAAGAAGGCACATATTTTAAAACTAAGAGCTTTAATGTTAAAAAAAGATGCTGAAGACGTTTATAGACAACTAAAAAATGATGCTCTAGGAAAAGAAGAAAAGGAGGCATTATTTGAAGCTTTAGATCAATTAAGGCAACAAATAGATGAATGGGAAAAAAGTACTTTAGGAAAAATTCAGACTTATTATGAAGATGCTCACTTAAAAATTATTGAAGCCAGATTATTACGCAAGACTGATATTTTAATTTGTATTCGAAAAATTTCAGAGGCGTATAATATATATAAAAGAGTCTTACTTTTATTAAAAGAAAGGATTGATGAGGCAAGTGAAAAATCTAAATTAACGGAGGAAGAAGAGATTATGCTCTCGAAAGAGAAAGAATTACTGGAGAAATGCAGAAATTCTTTAGAAGCTACTGAAATTCTTAAAAGAGGGTTAACTGATATTATTTTTCAATTAAGACATGAGGGTATTAAAAAAGATGATCTTGTTAAAGTAGCCGAATTAACATCAGAATATCAGGTAGATCTTTCAAAAATAATATTAGATACATTTGCTCATAACGGCAATACAAAAAATAGATTAACTGAAATCCTTAATAAAATTGAAGAAATTTTCAATGAATATGATAAATGGCGTGAAAAAGAGTTTAAAGTTTATTAAATTCTTCCTCTAATATTTTCTTTAAAATTTTTCTATCCCCTTTGCTTAAGGAATCAAAAGATACTCCTTTAGAATGTAAATAATCAGGATTCTCAATGCCAAAAAATAGATTTATCAATAAAATAAGACAATTTTTAATTTTCGAATAATCTCTGCTTTTTTTTAAATCTATCATTAATTTATTTATAACGCCTGCGAGCCATATTTTTGTTGGCTCAGAATTATAATTTTCACAGATATTATAATATTCCAGAATTTTATCGAGACAATCCATTATAATCAAATAAATATTATCCTTTTTTCCAAGGATATTGATAAAAAATTAAATATAAAAATATTATCAAATAAATTTAAAAAAGAGATAATTATTCTAAAATTGTTTTTCTACAATTCCATTTCAATATTTTCAATAAAAGTCTCAATACTTTGTTCTAAATCAATGAGATCTTGCTCATCTTTTATCTCTGAAGATGCCAATTTATTTAAAAATTCTTTTAACATTTTTTCCTTATTCTTATCTGTTGGAAAAAGTAAACTGCTTTTATAATGCTCCCAATCTAAAATATTGGTGAAAATCATAAATAAAACCTCAATATGGGAATAATCAATTAGCTCTTGAAGTTTCTCCCTTGTGATTAATTGTTTTGAATGATCTTTATAGAAATTA
>CAZVTX010000398.1:0-2971 GCA_964629395.1 uncultured archaeon | reverse complement strand
TTTATTGGTTTTAATTTAATTGAGCCCGTTCTTCTTCCATATAATGGACTAGAATAATCGAGGATTTTCGATGTTATTATAGAAATCGAAGATCCAACTAAAAATAATTTTAAATTTGAGCTTTTTAATATTTGATCGATAATATTTTGAAATAAATTTAAAATCTTGAAATCTTCTTGTATTAAATTCTGAAATTCATCAATAATAATTACATCTACTTTATCTTTAAGAAAATCTATAAGGATTTCATAATCTTTTTTAAGATTTGAGATTTCAGAAAATCTTTCCTTGCAAACATTATAAAATCTATCTAAATTTTTTTCGCCTATTGCTAAATAATAAATTCTTTTGAAATCTTCTGTGGATTTTAATATTAATTCTGTTTTTCCGATTCTACGCCGCCCATATAAGATAATTAATTGAAATCCTTTTTTATTGAGTATTTTTCTTATATTTGTTAACTCTGTTTTACGATTTTTAAATTTCAATTTTGATTGTATAATTTAGATTAGTATAATTTAGATTATACAATTAAATTATTAAAAATTTACGATCAAAAAGTATTTGAATAAGCAATAAATTGCAGATTTAGTTAAAATCAGAAAAATAATTCATTCATTTATAAATTTATTATAATAATCCTTTAATTTCTTTCAAAATTCCGCTATCAAAAATACCTTCTCTTAAAGCAGCTCCGTAAGTATCGCATACGCAATTCTGCATCCAGGCACAATTCCCTTGACATTGATTTGGGCCTTTTCCGTGAAAATTATAAGGATTAATAAGTTTAGCTGCGGCTTTATGTGCTTCTTTTAAATTCTTATACTTTAGGACATTTATTAATTTTGCTTTTTTATACGCCTTACAAGGCCAGAAAATCTCTCCCGTATAATCAATATGGTCAAAAACAATAGGATAACAGTTGAATCCTTTAAATTTCAATAATTTTCGCAACATATTTGTTGATGCTATCATCGGATAGCCCTCATCAGAGCGCTCAAGAATTTTATCTACGAGTTGTTGATATCGCTTATTATTTAATAATTCCCAATCGGGATTTTCATCTATATTTGCGGAAACAGGAGAAAAAGTTATTCCGAGATCATTGCACCAATCCAAAATATCAAAGCATTCCTCGATAGTCTCATGCGTAATGACGGTATTAGCGACCAGCTTAAAAGGAACATAATATTGAAGAATTCTCAAGGTTAGAATATTTCTTAAGACCTTACTTGCAATATTTTCCGAGACTTGATACATTTCGGCGAGTTGAGGGATTGAAAGAGAATCCAAACTAATAATGATAACATCCATATTTTTAAGAAATCGTTTATATCTCGGCTTAAGTAATAGATCTCCTATTAAAGAGCCATTTGTATTTATCATATTAAACATATTAAGTTTAGTTGAATAATCTAACAATTCGGGCAAGTCTTTTCTAATCGTGGGCTCTCCTCCGCAGAAATAAATCGTAGGACTTGCCTTCATTTTTCGGATAAGTTCCATTCCCTGTTTTGTTGACAAATCTTTATTATAACCCGCGTTATATAAGTCAGGATATACACCTCCTCTATGATTTGAACAATAAGTACACCTAAAATTACAATTGTTAGTCATAGTCCAAATATAGAAAAGAGGTATGAAATTATGATCGCCTTTAGCCATCTTTCTTTTATTTGTCATCAAGTTTTTTATTGTTTTTGCTAATCCTATCAATTTTCGCTTTTGTAAAATCGTTCTTTCAAGCGGACTTTTTTGTAATTCTATATTTTTTAGAATTTTTATAGCAAGCTTAGATGCTTCTAAGTTCATTTGATGCCAATTAGGATGATGTTCTTTAGGTTTATATAATTTGAACTGCGGAAATAATATTTCATGTGCTCCGTATTTCATAATTAAATATTATTAAATTCGATAAATAATAAAAATGGTGGACCATGCTACTTCTTTTTATATATTAAAATCATTATTTTCATAATAGAATTAAGACTAATTTTGAAAAATCATTTATATCATGAAATTACTAAAAGTTCAAGTTTCATCCGATATTTTATCCGAGAGAGGTCATCCAAGAATATTTGAATATATTGATTTAGTTGAGATTCAGAATTTACTTCAATACGATAAAAACAACATTTTTTTATATGCTAAATTATATATAAAAGATTCTCTTAAAAAGAATTATTTTTTACTCGAAAAATATGAAACAATTAGTTTTCTACATGTGATAAAGGAATATGATCGAGAGATATTATGTTTAATGGGAATAAAAACCAAAAATCCGATTTTACCTAATCTTGGTAAAGCTCCTTGGGCGATTATCCCTCCTATAATTCTTGATCCTGAATCAATCCATTTTAATTTTATAATCTCGGAAAGTACAATTAAAGCACTTAATAATTTCCTATCAAAAAACGCAAAATCATATAAAATCCTGGCAATTGAAAATTTAAACAAAGAAATTACTAAATATGCCCCCTTATTTCCTCAATTTACCAAAAAGCAGAATGAGATAGCCAGATATGCATATAGAAGGGGATTTTTTGAATCTCCAAAAAGGATCAGTATTGAAGAAATCGCCCGACATTTTGGAATATCGCACTCTACGGCTTCTAAACATTTGAGATTAGCCGTGCAAAAAGCAATGATGTTTTTTTTCTCTTAAGGGGCTTTTAAAGAGAAAAAAGCCAATTCATTAAATAATAGATACCAAATAATAAAAATGGATCCGAAAAATAACACCGATACGAGTCCGAATCCTTTTACACCTTTCGGAATTCCGAGATCATCATTCTTCCTTTGGATAAAGGCTCTTAACATTGCGACTACATAAATTAATCCGACGATTAAAGTAATTGTCCATAAAATAAAGACCATCATTGCATATGTATAAACGGGTTGCCCCTCAATTTCCAATGTCGCAAGGAAAGCCCAAAATTCGACAATTAAATAAGTTGGAATTAAAAAATAT
>CAZVTX010000397.1:0-2972 GCA_964629395.1 uncultured archaeon | reverse complement strand
CTTTAGACCAGAGTGCGTGTATTTGGAAGTGCTTATGATCTTTAATGAACTGGTGTATAATATATATTAAAACGCAACCAATATAAACGTGTATGATTTCTAAATCTCTTTGTATCATTGTATTAAGCTAAAAAGAGGAGATTTTGATTATAGGATTAATTTTTATCTACTCATGATGTAATCAAACAACTTTGCAATTTATAATAAAATGAGACTGTTAGAATTTTTAAATGCTTGTAGTCGCATAAAACTTTATTTGGATTAATTACCAGATAAGAGTAATATTTTTAGGATAAATATATCTAAATAAGATGTCTTTTGGATTAATATTTTGCTTTTTTATCATTTCTTCTAAAATATTTAAATCTTTATCATAACCAATATTTTTTCCTTTTTTATTGAAATTTAATAAATTAAGTATTATTTTTTAAAATATGAAAAAAGAACATGTTACAAATCATTGGGAATTAAAACTCGATGTAAAACCGACTGCTCCACCTCCATTGGTAATATTAGGGCGAAAATCGATTAAGTATATCGGTTCCTTATTGGTAAAAATTTTAGGTCCGATGCTTGGATTTGGTAGGGCTAAACATAAAGTAGTTGAATATCCTGAATTATTTCTTAAAATGAAGGACGGAACACGCCTAGCTACTAGCGTATATGTTCCTAAAAAGGTATATAAGAAAAAGCTTAAGGCTCCTACTATATTAATCAGATTGCCCTATTGGAAAGATGGTGTATATAAAATATTCGGATATGCATTTGCTTCTTATGGTTATGTTTTGATTATGCAAGATTGCAGGGGTTGTGCACATTCAGAGGGATTTAATTTTTTCCTGCAAACAGAACGAGAGGATGGTTTAGAGACACTTGAATGGATAAAGAAGCAATACTGGTATAACGGAAAAATTGGAATGGCTGGCGGAAGCTATTTTGGAATGACTCAATTATGTGTCTCTTGGGATAATGATCTCTTAACTTGTATTGCTCCTGCAATTTGTTCAATTTCAAATCTCTGGAGGGGTTATGGGGGTTTAAAAATTCATTCTTTGACGACCTCCATTTATAGAATAATGATTAATATTAGTGCTAATAGAGAAAAACCCTTAGTTGATATTTTAACTAAAGAGATTCTTGAATTGTATACCAATCCTAAATATGCTTTATATAATGATCCTATTGAAAAAAAAGGGAAATATCTTAAATTTTCGGATTTTAAGGGAAAAACGGCCGAACAATGTGTGGATCTTTTATCTGAATTTTATAAGATTCCTAAATGGGATTTATCTAAACGGAATTTTAAAATTTATTTTAAATTTTTAGATGATTTTCTAAAATTAGAAAAAGATATCGAAAATATGCCGGGTTTATTAGATCTTGATATGTCAAAATGGTCGCAGCCCGCATTTATTCAAGCAGGATGGCAGGATATGTTTATTGAACAGCAATTAAAAGATTTCATGCGATTAAAAGAATATTCTGATAATGAAAATATAAAAGCCTCCCGAATGGTTATTGGTCCTTGGGCTCATGCTGACAAAGGACACCCCGAAGGTTCTATGATTGATTTTCTTAAATACTTTTTGAATTTACACTGGTATAGATATTGGCTAGACGATAAAAAGGATTCATATCCGGATATTGATAAACCGGCAATAAAATATTGGACTATCGGAAAAAATGATTGGGATTATACAGATATATGGCCTCCGGCAAATATCTCGTATAAACGGATTTATTTGCACTCAAATGGTAATGCAAATAGTTTAAAAGGAGATGGTATACTATCTTTTCAAGAACCTGGTGAAGATGAAAAACCAGATAAATACATTTTTGATCCTATGAATCCCGTTATTACCGGTGGCGGTAGGAATCTAGGAATTAAAAAAGGTTGTTTTAATCAAAAGAAAATAGAGAAACGTAAAGATGTTTTAGTTTATACCTCAGAGATATTATCAAAACCAATCCAAATTACTGGTCCCGTAAAAATGGAGCTTTACGCTTCTTCTTCGGCAAAAGATACAGATTTTATGGTAAAACTTGTTGATGTATACCCGAAAGGAAAGGCATTGAATGTAATTGATGGCGGCATTAGAGCAAGATTCAGGAATGGTGAAAATAAGCCGCCTTCTCTAATAGAACCTAATAAAATATATAAGTATGAGATAAATGTTGGTAATATCTCTATCCTATTTAGGAAAGGACATCGAATCAGAGTAGAAATCACTTCCAGCAATTTCCCCCGATTTGATATAAATTCCAATATGGGTGGCGAAGGAAAGCCAGGTGATTATAAAATTGCTCATCAGACCATATATCATGACAAAGAACATCCAAGTTGCTTAATTTTGCCTATTTTTAAATAAATTAGTTCTTTTCTAATAAAAATTTCATAAAAAGTTTTTTTTAAGATGTGAGATAATTAAATTTATCCATTAAGAATATATGAAAAATATTTGGACGATAAAAATGATATATAAAATTAAGAAAGAACAACTGGTTCTTCTCATATTCGTTTTTAATTTAATAATATTTGTAAATAGTTTAATAAATTATAATTCTGAAAAAAATATCACTTTAAATCCTCCCAAGAATGATAATGAATTAATTTCTGAAGATTTAAAACCATCAAAATATTGGGATAATTTTACATTTATCCATATTAAAAATAATTGGACTAACGGCGTAAGTAAAGGATGGATAAAAGGAGATGGGTCCTATAATAATCCTTATATAATTGAAAACATGACGATAGATGCTACGGGCTCGCCAACCGGTTGCGGAATTTTAATTGAAGATTCAAAAAATGACTATTTTATTATTAGGAATTGTACAATTAAAAATTCTGGGGTTAATATTTATGATGGAGGTATTAAGATTCTAAATTCTGCTAATGGAACCATAATTAATAATAATTGTTCTAACAATAATAAATTCGGAATAATTCTTTATCAGACTAAGAATGTGAC
>CAZVTX010000396.1:0-2981 GCA_964629395.1 uncultured archaeon | reverse complement strand
TATTGACGATCTTTCCCTTATATAGCACCTTTGTCATTGGGATAGAAAAAGAATCATTTGAAATAGGACTCGCATTAATGTTAGCCTTGGTAGTAGCAGCATTATCCTTACCATTTCATATTAGATTAAGGGCAAAAATCGGAACGAGAAATGCATTAATGTTATCTTTATTTATTTGGATAATTCTCCTTTTCCCTTATGCATTAATGAGCGATAATCCATCTATAAGACCATTCTTTACATTAATAACAGCACTCCAAGGAATACCTTTAGGCGGAGCGTTATTCTACGTGGATATTTTAATTGGAGATGTCATCGATGCCGATGAAATTGACTATGGTGTTAAAAGATCTGCCAGTTATTATGGCGTTAATGCTTTTATACATAGATTTTCTCAAATTTTTTCAATCACCACAATTAGCTTAGTATTTACAGGAAGTGGATGGGCAGAATATGAGCCTACTAAAACAATAGATATCATTTTAGGTTTGAAACTGATAATTTTTCTATTCCCCGCAATTGCATTAGCAATAGCAATAGCATTACTCAAACTTTTTGAACTTCATGGGGAAAATTTGCAAGAAATGAGAAAAAGACTCGAAGAAATGCATAAGAATTCAACGTAAAATAAAACTAAATAAAATTATTTTTTAATTCTTTATTTTTTAAATTATATATTATTTCCCGAAATTGTAGCTTATTGTATGCTATTTTTTTATAATTTTTTAACTTTAAACCTTGCAACATCTCCATTCTTATCAAGAAAATAAACATATCCTGGCTCTTTTTCAATGTTCAATTCTAAAACAATTTGAGGTTTTCCTCCTTCTTTTATTTTAACAATATTTCCGTTTTTATCAATATAATATTTATATAACGGCTCTTTCTTAATCCCTGCATGAAATACAATTTCCGAGCCCATCTTTAATCGGATTAAAATATTTTTTAATTGTATAAAAAATATCTTTTAATTTCAGAAAAATCAAAATCAATTAATCATCCTAATTATAAAAAAATTGCTTTTTACATATAGTCTAAAATTAATTTTAATAAAAACAACTTTTTGGTATAATAGATCTTATTAAAGATCCTTCTTTTGTAAAAATAGCCAAATTATCTTTAAAAAATAATTTTTTCCCTGATATGAATAGTACTGAACGAGTGCTTACTGCTTTAAATCTTGAAGAGCCGGATTGTGTTCCGATACATGCAGTAGCTATTGATGGAAATATATGCGATGAAGTATTAGGAAAGCCGCCGAGAACTGCTTTTGACGTTATCAATGAGCTTGAAAAACAATATCCCGATGATTGGGTTGAGAGAGTAAATGAAATAATAACGGAAATAGAGATAAATGTTTTTTCGAGAGCGATGGAAACTGCCGCAGCTATGGGATTTGATACCTGCGGAGCAGGATATATCCCATTTAAATTCGAGAGTAAAGAAGAAATGACCGATATTTTCGGAAGGAAGTATAAAATAATAAATTTAGATGGTCATATATTTCCGGATTATTACGGAGGAATGATTAAAAACCAAGAAGATTGGGAAAATTTTCCGAAACCTGATTTGAAGGAAATTTTTCGGAGAGCTAAAAAATTCTATAAAACACTTCTTAGACGTAAAAAAAAGTTTAAAAACCCTGATTTTCTAATTATGGCTCAAGATGATTTTGCCTCCGTATTTCCGCCGGTATGGCAAGGAATGGGAATGACGAATTTTGTAAGAGCCTTAAAAAATAATCCGAAATTGATCGAAGAAAGATTTGAACAAACAACAGAATTCGTTATCGGAATTTTTAAAACTTATGCGGAATGCGGGGCAAAAGTATTTTTTGAAGGCGGAGACATCGCTTTTAAAGGTGGACCATTAATAAATCCGAAATATATCAACAAATATGTTTTACCTCATTTTAAGCAGGTAACTGCAGCGATTCATGAATGGGGCGGAAAAATCATATTCCATTCCGATGGAGATATTACGAGTATTTTAGATTTTGTAGTAGAGGCAGGATTCGATGGATTACACTGCCTTGAGCCACCATATGTTGATTTAGATTTAGTAAAGAAAAAAGTTGGAGATAAATTATGCCTGCTCGGAAATATAGATACAACGCACGTGCTTGTAAAAGGAACTAAAGAAGAAGTCGAAGCTGCGGTAAAGTATGCTATTAAAAAGCTTGGTCCTAATGGAGGATATATCCTTTCTCCTTCAAATTCACATCCATTAATGACATATCAAAACTTAAAGTGGATGATCGAAGCATGTAGAAAATACGGAAGATATCCGTTAAATATATGATAATATTATCTAAATTATGCCCTATAATTTATTTTTTGATAAAACTAAACTTAAATATTTCATAATAAAAATCTGAATTTGAGAATATTTCCAAATATTTCTTGGAATTAATTAATCATCGTTTTTAATTTGATATTACGAGAAAATTACTAAATTATTATTAAAAATAAATTAGAATGATAAAATTAAAAAAGATTTCTTTAACGTAAATGATCGTTGATAATTAATTTATTCTTTTATTCTTTTTACAATCCAATCAGGCATAACGAGTGAGAGATACGAGAATATATAGAATAAAATTGCGAAAAACCATGCCATATAAACAAATTCCGAATATCCAGGATGATCGAAAGCAACAATCATAACCGTATCGAGAACCATCATTACAAAAAATAATATCATCATAATCATCGAATATGAAAGAAGTTTTAGCCCGAATTTAGCTACCTTATCATTGGTGGCTTCTTTTGCCTGTCGTGAAATGTATGATATATAGATATAAATAGAACAAGAATATATTATGAGCGAAAGAGTTGTATAAAGCCGTATATTTAATTGACCTTCATAATCGGACGATGGAACACCCCACCAATTCCAAGGTAAAAATAGCATAATTATCAGAATAACAGCTAATATATAGATTAACAACTGCAATGATTTTCCTTTTTCTGTGATATGGC
>CAZVTX010000395.1:0-2984 GCA_964629395.1 uncultured archaeon | reverse complement strand
GTTTAATTAGCCTTGCAAGAAAACTTTTAGGGTTTTTAAAAATAAAGCCAAATAATTTTATTATTCAATCTTGTTATAAAACCTTATTAGATCAAAATAGAATTAATGCTGCTAAAGAGTTATTTGAATTTTCGGGGATAAAACCTAATGAAGATATGATTCAATCTTATTATAAAATTCTATTAGAGCGGGGTTGGTATTCTGATGGATATATTTTATCTGAATGGACTAAAATAAAACCTAATTTTAATGAGGGTATCATTCAATCTTGTTATAAAATTTTATTTGAAAAAGAAAATCTTATGGCAGCAAAAAAGTTATTCAAATTTTCAGGGATAAAGCCTAATGAAGATATAGTTCAATCTTATTACAAAGTTTTTCTAAAGACGCGTTCTTTTTTATATAAATATTGTTCGTCTGAATGGACTGGAATAAAGCCTAATATTAATGAATCTGTTATTCAAACTTATTATAAAGAATATCTTAGAAATGGTTGGATTGATGTTATATATAAACTTTATAGATGGTTGGAAATAAAACCTAAAAAAGATATTGTTCAAAACTATTACATAGTTCTATTTAAGAAAAATAGTATTGATGAGCTAATAAAATTTTTTAAAGGGTTAGAGATAAAACCTAATTTTAATGAGAATATTGTTCAAATTTATTATAAGAATTATTTAGAGCGAGGTTGGATTTCGGAAATATACAAATTATATAATTGGTCAGAAATAAGACCTAATAAAGATATTATTCAATATGGTTATAAGATTTTATTTGAGAAAGATAATATTGAAGCTGCTAAAAAATTATTTGAGTTTTCAAGAATTAAGCCATATGAAAATATTATTCAATCTTATTATAAGATCTTAATTGAGAGAGGTAATTTTTCTAGTGTACAAGAAATTTATGAATTATTGGGAGAAAAGCCAAGTGAGAATATTATTCAAACTTGTTATAAAACTATTATTGAAAAAGGCGAGATTTCTAAAGCACAAGAATTATTTGAATGGTCACGAGTAAATCCTGACGAAAATATTATTCAATCTTGTTATAAAATTATTATTGAAAAAGGCGAGATTTCTAAAGCACAAGAATTATATGATTTATTTGCTATAAAGCCTCAAAAAGATATCATTCAGTGTTCATATAAAATTTTATTTAAGAAAAAAAAGATAAATAATTGTTTTGACCTATTTGAATGGCTAAAGATAAGACCGGATTTTAATGATCCAACCAATAAATCCAATATTCAATTATATTATGAAGGTTGTTTTAAGAAATTATGGATTAATGAAGCCTATAAGTTTTATAAATGGTCAGGCGTAATACCTATAATTGATGTATCTGCTATTCAATCTTGTTATCACGCCCTATTTAAAAATGGGCGAATCTATAATATTCATATTTTATTTGATTGGTTAAAAGTACGTCCTCTTGAAGCAGACATTCAATTTGGATATATAATTTTGTTTAAACAGGGAAAAATATATTATGCTATTAAATTATTTGAATTATTTGGTATAAAACCGGATTTTTCCGTAATTCAAGAAGGATATAAATTACTTTTCCAGAATGGATTGATTTATCATGCGTTTATATTACTAGAATGGTTTAATGTAAAACCAGATGATTTAAGCATTCAATTCGGATATAAAGAATCGTTTAAGAGAGGTTACATCGAGAGAGCTCAATTATTATTTAAATGGATTAAAATAAAGCCTTCAGAAAGAACTATCCAAATTGGTTATAATACATTATTTAAAAAAGGATATCTTGAGAAAATATATGCTTTATATAAATGGCTAAAAGTAAAACCAAAAGAATCATCTATCCAATTTGGATATAAAAAATTGCTAACAAAGGGAAAGATTTCCGATTCCAAAAGATTATATTTATGGTTTAAAATAAAACCAAAAGAATCTATTATTCAATATAGCTATAAGAAATTATTTAAGGAAGGAAAAATATGGGCAGCCTACGAATTATATAATTGGTTAAGAATAAAACCAAAATTATGTGAGCCTATTATTCAATTATGTTATACGCATTTATTTAAAAGGGGGGATGTAATAAAAGCTTGTGAATTGTATGAATGGATAAGAATCGAACCAAATTTTAACAATTCTATAATTCAATCATATTATAAAATATATTTAAATAAAGGTATGTTTCTTAGTGCACGTGAATTATTTGAATGGACAAAAATAAAGCCAGATAGAACTATTATTGAAGAAATTCTAAACTCTAAATATAATATTTTTAGCTCGAGTCCGATTAGTAATTTGAGATTAATGTGTGAATGGATGGGTATTAAATTTAATAAATCAATTATTAAAAAACAAGGTAAAGAATTTTTTAAAAAAGGTTGGCTTTCTTTAGTTAAAAAATTATACAAATTATTTAATCTAAAACCTGATTTTGATAATCAGATTATTCAACAGTATTATGAAAATTTATTTAAAAATGGGGATTTTTTTATAGCAAAAAATTTATTTAATTGGTTAAAAATAAAGCCCAATTTCAATAGAGAAAGCATTCAATTTTGTTACAAAGAATTAATTGAAAAAGGATATATTAAAGATGCCGAAGAATTATTTAAATGGTCCGGCATTGAACCTGATTTTGAAAATATTGATATTCAATCTTATTATAAAAAATTAATTAAAAAAGGATACATTAAAAAGGTTGAAGAATTATTTAAGTGGTCCGGCATTGAACCTGATTTTGAAATTATCAATATCCAATCTTGTTATAAAAGATTTTTTAAAAAAGGAAATCTCCATCTCGCCAGAGAATTATTTAATTTATCGAAAATAGATCCTGAATTTAAAGAAAAAGCCATTCAATTATACTATATAATATTGATTGAAGAGGGATTAATTAAAGAATGTTTTGAATTATATAAATGGTCCGGCATTGAACCTAATTTTAGTGATTTTATTGTTCAATCGTTATATGAAACACTGTTTAGAAAAAATAAA
>CAZVTX010000394.1:0-2996 GCA_964629395.1 uncultured archaeon | reverse complement strand
CTCAACCAATTCACTTTTTATTCCGAAATTTCCTAATTCAATTATAGCTTCATTTTTTGCTTTTTCAACTAATAATTTTTTAATCTCATTTTTAGCGTGTTCGATCTTTTCTTGACTAAAAATTAATTGATCTCCCTTAATTAAATATTCTAAACCTAAAGAGCCAATGAAATTCATAAAGGTATCATAATCCATACCTGTCTTTTCGAGGTATTCACTAATGTTAATTGAATCTTTTGTTTTAATTTCCTCCCCTATTAATCTGTAATTCTCATCAATCTTTGAAACAATCAAATTTTCAGGAATATTTAATTCTCTGGCAAGTTTTTTAATTTGTTTTTCTTTTTCTTCCTTATCCGAAATAGTATATATCTCATCAATTTTTTCTTTCAAGAATTTTGAATAGTAGAAAACTTCTTTATTTTTGTCCCAAATCCCGCTAATTGGGTCTATTAAAGTTCCTAATATTTCAATAAGAAGTATCTTTCTTATATTTAATTTTTCTGAAATCTTTCTTATATCTAAATATCCTAAAATTTTTGAATTTTCAATCTCTTTAATTATTTTATTTTTCCCGATATTAGTTAACCAATTAGTGCCTTTATGAAAGGTAGTCAAATATTCTTTAGGTAAGCTTTTAACTAATTTGATAAAATCACTATCTCTTAACCTATCTCTATATGCCTTAAGGTCAATTGAATTACATTTAGTTGCGGATTCATTTATTTGAGATTGAATACTTTTTAATGAATAATACGTTTTACCCGTCTTACTTAAAAGAAGTTCATCTTTAGTTTCTGAAATAATTTCATCTATTATCTTTTGGACATAATCTGAAGGTAAAAATTTCTCATAATTTTTTAGATTTACAACTCCTTTTTCTTTTAATTTATTTTCAATTTCATTTTTAAGTGAATTAAATGAATAAAAATAAAAATTTGATAAATATCCTTTAATATGATTCAATTTAACTAATGTTTTAATAAATTGCTCTAACTCAAATTCATTATCTATAATTGAATCAAATATAGTTTGAAGTTTTTGGCGTGAAATTTTATCAATATTTTCGAAAACCTTTAAAAGTTTATCTTTTTCAAGTTCGTAAAAATAAATTGAATTATTTTTCTTATTTTTGAAATAAAAATAAATCTCCTTATTTTTTAATCGAGTTTGCTTAAATTTTTCGATTAAATTCTTAATATTAACCCTTTTTGCTTTTGCTAATTCCGTAAAATTATATTTTTTCATTATAAATTGATTGTCTAATAAATTCTTAATTTCTTCAACGTCTTTTTCTAATAAATCGATATCCTCCAATGCAGGAAAGAATTTTTTTATCAAATCTATTAATAATTTAAAAAGTTCAGGATTAGATTCATAATTATAATGATCTAATAAATTCTTGATATTTTCCCTAAAAAAATAGAGTTGTTTAAAATCCAAAGTTTTTATCTTTCTTATCAAATTTAAAAGTATCAATAAGTTTTCGGGGTTATTTTCTATCTTAAGCGTTTTTAGGATCATTTTTTTAAATAGATTTATTAGTTTAGGGTTTATTTCAACGAATTCTTGAATAAAAAAATAAGCATTATCTCGTATATCCCCGTTTTTTTCATATAATAAATATTTAAAGAATTTTGGTGCATATTTTCTTATTTTTTCGGGATATTTTAAAATATAAAAGCCAAAAATAATTATCGTATTGATCTTTAATTTTAGATTATCTGAATCTAAATAAGGTTCTAATTTTTTAATAAGATCCTCTGAAATTAAATCAATCCGATTTTCCGCTAAAATACTAAATATATAGCTTACGGGAACAACGGAATCTTCATCCTCTAATAAATCCTCAAATTGCTCAAGAATTTTATTAATTTTATTTGTTTTTCCTTTATCAATAAATTTGTTAAATTTAATAATTAAATTTTGAAGTGTATAATTATCCGAAAAATCTTCTACATTAAGCATTATTATAAACAAGTAACTAATTAGTTAAGAATTTTTTCAAAGATTCTATATTTATGATATCTTTTGCATCTTGAATAACATAATCCGGTTTTAAGTTTAAAAGATCTTTCTTTCTGCCATGTCCTGAAAGAACAGCAACGCTATTAACACCCGCGGCTTTTGCACATTTAATATCAGAAGGTAAATCTCCTATGAAAAAAACGTTATCTAAATGAATTTTCTTAAAATTAAATTTATCTTTTATTTTTTTAAGAGCCAAATAAATTGCATAAGGATGAGGTTTTTTATAATTTTTTGTATCTTCTCTGCTTAAAAAAATTGAAAAATAAGATTCTAAATTAAATTTTTTCTTAAAATAATTTAAACGTTTTTTAGAAGTATTTGAAATGATTCCCATTGGAATTTCCCTTTTTTTTAATAATTCTAATATTTCTTTTAATCCTGGTCTTAATGAATCATAAATTTTTTCAAATCTTTGAAATTTTCTGCGAAATTTTGAAAAGAAAATCCATCTTTTAAAACGATTTGGAATATAGATCTGATATGTTCTATTTAAAGCTTTCATAGATTCTCTCTTTCCGAATAAATCTGCTTCCTCAAAAATACGTGCATAATCTATAAGTCGTAATTTTTCATTATTTTGCCAGTCGAACCAATTATCTCTTTTCAAGATAAGAGCTGCATATTCTAAACCTCTTTGCGTTAAGATAACTCCATCGAAATCAAAAAGAATTATAGGATTATGCATAATAAAAAATAAAAAGAGATAAAATTAAAAAAATAAACTAAATTAAAGATTTGTTCTATTTATTATCTAAATTATCAGTTTCTACGCGAATTCTGCTTAACATCTGATCTAATTGTTCAATCTTTTTCTTAACATTTAATACCGTGTTTAAATGAATTGTTTCGCCTTTAGGCAACATCATCGTAATTGAACCCGCTCTCAAAACGAAGAACTCAAAAACATCTGGAATGTCATGGTTATATCTAAGTCCCGCTGTTGGAAAACGTTCTTGTTTTCCAAA
>CAZVTX010000393.1:0-3037 GCA_964629395.1 uncultured archaeon | reverse complement strand
TTAATTTATATTCAATTGAATATCTTATATCAAAACTAATCTTCAAAAAGTCAATAATGTTCTTAATTTAAGAAAAGAAAGATCATTTATATAATAAAATGAATATCTTTAATAAAATGCAAATCCCTATTAATGAAGTCTTTCAAAATTTATTCATTGGAAGAAAAGAAGAATTATTTATTTTAGAAGATAGATGGAATTTCATCTTGGAGTCAGGCGAACATTTAGCTTATAGCTTATTAAACACACCCGGTATCGGAAAAACAACACTCCTGAATTATTTTGGAGAATATTTAATGAAAAATAAAAAAGGAATAATGATTAAAATTACCGCAAGCAATAATGATACGGAGTATAATAGATATGTTCTCAATTGGATCAATTCAATTAATCGGGCTATTATAGAGAATTTAGATTTAATAAGAGAATTTATTGAAAACAATTATAAAGGAGATTTATTAGCATATAAAATTGATGATTTTGAGATGGTTCTTAAAGATTTAAAAATAGAGAGAAAAAAAAGAAATTTTGAATTAAATAATGGTCCTTTATTAATTAAAGAATTAGCAGAAATTATTCCTGTTTTCTTTGTTATCGATGAAATACAAGTATGGCAACAAATCGAATTTATTAATGAATTAGGGAAGAAAGAAATTGTATTGCATTGTATGGCTAGAAATGTTGCAGAATTACTTAATAGTAAAGTATTAATGATATTTTCAGGAACTCAGTATCGAATTTTAACGCAAATTGGTTATGAAATAGGTTCTCCTTTAAGAGGAAAAGTAGAGAAAATTTTGATTAATCTATTTTCAAAGGAAGATGTTAAAAATTATGTGCAAAAAATTTCTGAACGAATTAAACCATACATTTCAAAAAATTTTTCTGAGAATTTTTCAAGGATCATAAAATATTTTGAAAATTTTACCTTAAACTATAGCGGTGGACATCCCCGAACTTTATTTAAATTGACGAATAGATTAATCTCAATTTTACCTTACCTTATTGAAAAAGAAATTTCTTATAATGAATTAATAGAAGAATTTCTTTCAAAAGAAGTTATTTCGGAATTTATTCCAAATCTTTTAAGTGATATTAAGAAAGATATTCAGAAAATTCAATCTTTAGAAGGATTTAATAGTATTCATAATTGGATAATAGCTAATGTAATTAATGGACTTAAATTAGGGAAATTAAAGCAATATAGCGAAAATATTGTTAAAATTGCAAATTATTTAGTCCAATTTGGTATTTTAACCATCAATTCCGAAAATAATTATTATATCACCAGTTATTTTCATTTAGTTGCATATTTAAACGCAATTCAAGATAATTATTCCATTTTCCTTAGTGAAATCTTGCAAAATAGATACTTTCATCAATTATGCGGATCTCATTCGGGATTTGGATATGTTTTTGAAGAAATTATATTATCAGTATTTTTGGCAAAATTTAAAGAATCAAATCTAATCTCGATTAAAAAAAGTGTATTACCTTTTAATTCAGATAAAAATTATAATATAATTATCAGCAATAAAAAAATAGATTGGAAATCATTCATTCCAGAAAATAATACAATCTATCACTTTAAACAAGCAAAAGCAATTGATTATATTATAAGAGACGATGAGAAAATTATTTTTGTTCAAATAACAAGTTCATTAATGTATGAGCAAGATGAGTTTAGTGCTAATCTAAATATCATTATTAAAAAATTAAAAGCATTAATCGAGATTTATAAAGAAATTGAAAAAATTTTAAAAAATAGAAATCCAAAATTTATCATTAAAGGATGGTTAATTTCATTAGGAGAAATTAATTTTAGTAAAATTAAAGAAAAAATTGAAATTCCAAATTGGATAAAAATTGATTCAGGAAAAGATCTGGAAAAAATTTTAGGTAAAAAATTATATCAGCGTATATTTAACGTGAAAACTAATTTGTAATTAGATCTTTCTTTAAAATATCATCAATTTCTATCAAAATATCTTTTATTTCATCAATTATCATCTCTTGGATTTTAAATTTCGAGAATTTATTTAAAGATTCAGCGGGAATTTTTTTAAGAACAGCTTTAACATTATCTTCCGCAATTTTTCCTAATTTTGCTAATTTTTTATGATTAATATTATTAGGATCAAATTTTTTAATATTTGTCTCGAAAGGAATTTTAAAAATATGTCTTGAACTTCTTTTGATTTTAATTTGGGAGTTAATAATATTTGAATTGAGGACTGCTGCTAAATAATACGCTTCATCTATATTATTCGTGCTGTAATAACTTAAATCTCCTGTAATTATAAAATCTCCTTGGACAACCGCTGCATTAATTTCAGAACCAGAATTATTATATACAACTTTTAATTTACTCAATTGCCTTTTATTGATTAATTTATTCCATCTATTAAGATTCTCAATCAACGATTTATTTTTAGTGCTGGATTTTTTATGCTTTATATAATAATCGTTAATTTTGAGATAAAATTTCTTTGCATTCGGAGGAAGATTTGTTAAATTAAATTGTAAATCCGATTTTCGGAGGGGTAAGAATACTAAATAATATGAATAGACGAAAAATTTAATCAATTCCGTGCTTTTTATAACATTAAATATAAATTCTTTTTCTACAATTTCTTTTTCAAAAATTTTTTTATCCCATGGTGCTTTCGCTTTTTTGAATATCCTTGGATCCGGCGATATTTCTACCAGCTTATCATCAAGCTTTTTAACATTAACGAAAATTAAATTGCGGGGATTTAAATCTGCTCCTTTTTTGAATAAATTCTTATAAGGAGATTCACGTTGAGCTACTAAAAATTCATAATCCGTAGAGTCTATAAGTTTTTTAACAAAAATCTTATTATTTTTTTTCTCAATGTCATAAGGAATTAATAAAGTCTTCTTTAATGGAATTAAATTAATATTTTCAAAATATGAAATGGTCTCCTTTCCATTATTAGTGCTATATTTTATTGCAGGAATAGGTAAATTAAAATAGGCGTTATCCTCTGATTTCTCGGCATAGAGGCATATAAAC
>CAZVTX010000392.1:0-3045 GCA_964629395.1 uncultured archaeon | reverse complement strand
AATTAGATGATCCCGATACATTTCATATTCCCGGGATGTCTCCTAAAGTATATCAGATTATAAACAATATCACTTCTCTCTTTAATTTAGATCCCAATTATGGTGAATCTCCGGAGAGAAAAAATCATGAAATTCCTATGATCCTAAAAAATGACATTTTCGAGCCCTTTATTGATTCAACTGCTAATGCTGAGGAGGAAGCCATAGAAAAGATAGCAGAAAGGATTGGTCTTAGAGTCTTAGATGGAATTTTTCTGGCACCTCAAGATGGGTTTTTAGATCTTCTTGAAGAAAATAATTTTTTACGTAAGTCAAAGCAAAAAGACGGTACCGTAAGGTATATTCCTCAATTCAGTAATGAAACTTTAATATTATACTATTTAGCATATGCATCATTGAGAAGGGGATTTTTATCAAAAGAATTGATCAATTGGATTGCTATGAATTTTGCCTTTTTAATTTATATGGGTATATTAAAATGGAAATTATCGGATGAAAATATTTTTTACTCCATTTTTAAAGATCTTCAAACAAATGAAAAAGTATTACCTTATTTAATGAAATTAATCTGTTTTCCGAATTATCTCGGATTAGATAAAATGAAAATAAGAGATTCTCCTCAATACCGAAAGGAAATTTTTAATTTTATTGGGGCTCAAATCGATAATCTTAAAGATTTAATTAGCGAAATAGCAAAATATTGTGAAAAAATTGAAAAAAATAGAAAAAGTAATAAAAAAAATAGAGGGTGATAATAATTAGTAAAAAATCAGAAAATATAAGCTCTAAACAAAATAAAAGCATTCAAGAAAAAAGAATTAGTTATACAGATGATATTATTAGAGATCGATTAGGCAATTATGGTGCTGTATATTTTCCTGAAGATATAAAAGAGTCTGTTGATGATATTATTGGGTGTGATGTTCAAAAAGAAAGATTAGAAGATTTCTTTAAAGCCTTAAAAAAGTATGAGGAATTTAAAGATCAATTAAAAAGAGCAAAATTAACACCAAATTTAACCGTTTTATTATACGGACCGCCTGGAACGGGTAAAACAACTTTAACACGTGCTTTCTCAAAAAAATATGGAATTCCAATCTGTATTGTGGAAGCAGATAGATTAGTATCTTCTCTATTAGGAGATACAATAAAAAATATTAGAAAGGTAATTGAATTAGCTTCAGATATTGCTGATGAGAGGGGTGCATTTATTTTATTTTTTGATGAGATTGATGCAATAGGGTCCGAAAGATCAAGTGTTCATGAAGTAGGGGAAATTAAAAGGGCAGTTATTTCTTTTTTGCAACATATTGATAAGGTAAATTATGAAGGACATCCTCTGGCAATTATCGGTGCAACAAATCATCAACATCAATTAGATTCTGCCATTTGGCGTAGATTTACATTTCATTTATCTTTTGATTTTCCTGATTATAAATTAAGAAAGGGGATTATTGAATCATTTTTAAGAAAAATTGAAAATGCAAAAATAGGTATAGATTCTAATATATATACTTTTTTGGAAACTGAAGCTAAAAAAATTCAAGAAATTGAATTTAAATTAGAGAGTAAATTAGGAAGAAAAATTTCTGAATTTGATGATGATATTTTTTGGAATGAAATTAAAAAAAATAATTTAATATCAGGATTATTAAAATTAACACACGGCTATTCCGGTTCTGATATTGAAAGAGGAATGAGGGTGGCACTTTTCAAAGGTATTCAAACCGAATACATTACATATGATACATTATTTCATTCTCTTGAACTTGTCGGAGGTACTGCTGTTCATTTAGAAGGTTATAATCAAAAAAATGCCTCAACTAAATTAAATAAGATTAGTTCTAAAGAGAGAAAATCAATTCCTCCTGAAATATAATTATAAAAAAGGATAAAAAAATAAAAATGGAAGAAAAAAGTTTTGATATCGAAACGATAAGAGAATTAACCGGTCCAATAGATAATCTTGAAGGTACAATAAATTATTTAAATTTAGAGGTAAATTCGTATAAAAATACAATTAATTCTTTTTTAAAATTATATCAAAGTGATGATGAGTCGATAACAATAATCAAAAATTCTATGAATACGATTTTAAAATTACAAGAAGAGCTAAAAAATATCGCTTATGAAAATCTTAATAAATTTTTAAAATTTCAAGACTTGCTTATTGAAAAATATAAAGATTCATATATAAAGAGATTAAAAGGGATAAAATCGACTCCAGACTCCATTAAAAAATTGGGTTTGTTTCTTATAGAAAATAAGAATATTTCTTCAATTATTTATAAATTGTCTTATACTCCATCAATAACAGTAGAACAATGGATACTAATAATAGATACCTTAAAGACTAATACTCTTTTCAGGTCTATTGGTGAAAAACTAAAAATTTATTATGAAAAGATAATACAGAAACGGTTAGAAGTTGAATTAAAAGATATCCCGGATAATACAGAGAAAGAATTAATTGAATTGTATAAAAAATCCTATTTTGAGAAGCCTATAAGTTTTCACGAGTTTTTAATAGAATATGAAAGCAGCTTACCGGAAAAAGAGCTTGAACGGAGAAAAAAATTAATTGAACAAAGAAAAGAATTAGAAAAAATAGAAAAATTGAAAAAAAAACAACAAGAACAGCAGCAATCTTTTCAAGATTATTTTAAATATTCCAAAGAAGAATTTAATAGGATAATGCGTAAAAAAAAGAGAAAGAAATTATCAGAAATTGCTTCTAAACCTAAAACTGAGACACGATTAAGTGAAGAGATTTCTGAGAAAATTGAAAAATTTAAATCAAGATTTTCAAAAAAATTTGAGGAAGATTATTTATTAAAAAAAGAAGATGATAAAAGTCCGCTCGATCTTATAAGAGAGAGACGGGAGAAAAAAGAAAAAGAATATAAGGAATTTCTCAAAAAATTTAAAGAAAAATAATATAAAAGAGGTCTAAAAAATTTCTGCTGAAATTAATAAATTGAAAATTGGCGAATATGAAATTTCAATAGTGGAAAAATATTATTTAATAAAAGGTAAATTTAGGAA
>CAZVTX010000391.1:0-3061 GCA_964629395.1 uncultured archaeon | reverse complement strand
CTCTACATAAGTTTTCCAAATTCTTTACTTTTTTTATATTTCCTATAAATATAATATGCTTTTCTTTCTTTAGTACACTTAACGGTTTGAAAATGTCAGTATCGACAAAATTCATAATAAATTTAATTTTTCTATTAACAATTCCTCATAAATCTCAAAAATTATTTTTCCTTCTATTTCTAAATCTAATTTTTCACTATAAAATTTATAAAAACTCATTAATAAGAAATTTCCATCAGTATTCATTTTATCTATAATTTCTAAATAATTTTCTCCGAATAATCCTGGAGGACCAATAAAATCAAAGCATTTATTATTTATATTAATTATAAAATTAGGACCTTTTATTTCTTGTTTATCATCATTAAATTTTATTTCTTCAGCGATTAATGAAATATATAAGTTATCTTGGTTAACATCTTCTATTTTAATTCTATCAATATATTTAAAACCATCAATATTTATTATTTGTAAAAAATCTTTTATTTCAAAATTTATTTCTTTTATTTCTAATTTTATCCTCAAGGATACAATATTTTCAAGTAAGCAATATATATTTTGATCCATATTTATCAATTTAGTAAAGATTATGTATATTATTTTAAAATAAAATTATAAACTCTTCCTTTATTATAAATTAGTATGTAAAATAATTTTATAGTAGACAACCCTGGTTTATTCAGTGCCTATTAAAATCTCCTTATTGACATATTTATAAGGATAATATCTGATTACGCCTAATCCTGCTGTCCGATTGGTTCCAACATTTGTATATTCGCCTATTTTGCATAAAATTTCCAGCCAACGACAATTATTTAAATAATCTTCATTAACATATTCATAATCATATTCACGATTTTCTTCTTCAAGCAATTTTTTATAAAATAATTTATTAATTTTTTGAACTTTATAATTACAATAGCCCGCACATCCATAAACAGGTTGAGGTTTGCCAATAAGCCTTTTTTTAACAATTAATTTATAAAAACTGGCATATACATGGGCATTTATCCAATTGATAAATCGATCAGTATCAATATCTCCTGTTCTTTCCGAAATAGTATTCCATATTTTCGCTAAATTTCCAAATAGAAGCGAAGGAAGCGGAAATCTTACGGGATAATCTCCAAGACTGGTACTAAAATATGTGGGAGTAATAAACTTTATTTTAAAGCTGGTTATAGGTTTAGAATCATCAAAAATTTTTCTTAAATTAATTGTCTCAAAATATATTTTACCGATATAATAATTTTTTTGCCCTAATTTAAACTTGGGATTCTCTTGTTTTATAATATCCTTAAGTAAACTTTCCTTTAAGTTATTATCGAAAGTAATAAGATTAAATTCAATTTTGGGAACCTTATCATAAATTATCGAATGAATTGAATAAGGTCTTACTTTTCCGTAAGAATGATACTCATGAACTAATTTTGGCTCAATATTATGCAGCCATTCCATTATTAAACCCCGGAAAACATAACCAAAAGGATGCTCGTAAGGTTTTATCCGCCCATCTTCCGGATATAACTCAAAAGAAATTTTTATCATAATAATAATTTTTAAAAATATTTTTTGTCTCCTTCTTTTAATCCAAAAAATTATAAAAAGTTTCTTAACTTAACGAAAAAATTAAGTTAATTCTTATTTGATTATTTCAATATTTTCTCGCTCTCCAATCTCAATTCTTTTATCATTAAAGTTAAACGTGATTTTTCGATTAAAAGGTAATGAACGAAAAAGTGTTTCAAATTCATCTTCAGATTTTTCAAGAAAGTTGTTAAAATTATATTCCAATAAGAGATTTAATAAATCTATTGCATATGATTTAGTATATGTCCTTGAAATTTTAAAAGGAAGCGGTAAGGAAACTATTTTTTTAATTTTAAATTCATTATCCTTTAAATCTTTCTCAATATAAAAGGACACTTTTAGATCATTTAGAGATTCATATTTTTTTGTCATTTTTGGGAATTATAATAATTTTGATATAATCTTTGATCTGATATCATATAAATATTATTACACGATAAGATTTTGAATCAATTTTAAATCTATTTTTGCATTTTATCACAATAATGCCGACAATTGATTTAAACGAAAAGGTAAAAGAGAAATTAAGAAAGTTTAAAAATAGGGAAGGTTGTAAAACCTACTCAGAGGCAGTTAACCTATTATTAGAAATTGCAAAACATAAACTTGAAAAGAATAAACACCAATATTAAAATGAAAATTTATTTCGATTTATTTTGTGCAATTTTTAAGAAAAAAATTTATCAAAATATGATCTCTTAATTTTTTGTCAAACAAACGAAAAATTTCATTTATTAATATTTTAATAATATTTAAACGATAAATTCCCTATGTTTTTGACATTTCTTTATAAGAATTTTTTTATCAAAAAAAAGTAATCAAAAAAAAATTGTAACTTTTAAGATGTAATGAAAAAATTAAATCTCTTCCTTTCAAAATAATATTATGCAAAAAATTATGTCTGATGAAAAAATTTATTTAAAATTTTGGCCCGAAAATGTGCCAAAAGAAGTAGAAATCCCTAATAAAACACTGGTAGATTTTTTTGAAGATTCTGTAAAAACTTATCCTGATAATGTGCTTACTTATTTTATGGGATTCGAATTAACTTATGCAAAAACTCAGGAGATTATAAATAGAATTGCGACATATTTACATTCACTTGGAGTAAAAAAAGGAGATACGGTAGCCATTCATTTCACAAATAATCCTGCATTTGTTACTTGTTATTATGGAATTTTAAAAGCCGGCGCTGTTGTTACTTGTTTAAGCCCGCTTTTTAAGAGCTTAGAGGTTAAAAGACAACTAAATGATAGCGATGCTGTTGTATATATTGGTTGGGAAGGATTTTCGCAAATTGTTGAACCTATTATTAAAGAAACTAAAGTAAAGCACTATTTTTTTAGTAATTTAGCACCTTATTTGTCACCTGATCCTTTAGCTCCACCTCAATTTGCTATGGGAGGTGAGCCTACTTGGGAGGATTTAATTAGAGAGACTAAACCTAATCCTCCCGATGTTAAAATTGCCC
>CAZVTX010000390.1:0-3062 GCA_964629395.1 uncultured archaeon | reverse complement strand
AAAAAGTAGCCCGGCACGGATTCGAACCGTGGTCTCAGGGTTCAAAGCCCCGAATGCTTGGCCACTACACCACCGGGCTTCTAAGGAAAGATTATAGATTATAAGGTTTTAATTCTTGATTTAAAAATCCTTCATCTAATAAATTTTTAACGGTTTTTAAAAATTCCAAATCTTTTTTCTTATCCCTATAATCATCAGGTAGCATTTGAGGAATAGATTCTATTATAGGATACCATCTTTTACATTTTTCGCAAAAAAGGAGTCCGCTTTCAATTTCGGTTTCAATCTTATATTTATTTAATAGATATAGTTCAGGTAAAATATTATCTAAATTTTCAATGTTGGGATTTTCAGAAAATTTCTCTAAACTGTCTTTAACAATTGTTCTTAACAATTCAAGACACTTTTTACCTCCTTCGTTATCCGATTTATCAAAGAAATTATTTAACTCTTTAATACTTGAAAGAATATTTAATATGTAATTATGTAGAGATGATTTTTTTAAAAAGATTGAATCAGAGATTAATATTTTATCATTTTCTTTTTTAATTTGAACAATATTTTCTTTCTTAATTGCTTCAATATCTCTATTATTAAAAATTTCTAAGTATACTTTAAATTCTTCGGATTTAGTCTCATATTTAAAAATGTAAAGGATAAGAGGATAAAATTTGTCAATCGGGCATGCTAAAATATCAAATAGCCAAGGTTTCATGATATTTATTCTTATTTTTAATTGAAATAATATTATAATAAATAACTTCTTAATTGTTGAATTAATTTATCTATAGAACGATCAATTTTTTGTTGCCTTCTTATAAAATCTCTGTAAAGATTTAAGTAAGCATCTTTAGAAGGTAATCTTCCTCTTTTATAACGTGTTTCTAAGATTTTTAATCCATCTTGTACGGAAATTCTTTCAGCTTCTAATGTTTCAAATCTTTTCATAAAATTTGCAAAAGTAGGTCCCGCATCTTTTAAAGTTTTTATGAAAGGAACTAATTCCTTTTCTATTTCCTGAATTTTTTGAGTATTATTATTAATTATACTTTTTAATTTCTTTTTAACAATCTTTTTCCTTTTTGCATCTTCTTCTGCCTGTCTAATCTCTAAATATAATGCATTTTTTTCTTCATATAAAGAACAGAATTGGCGAATTTCATTCACGGGAATTATCTCTTTTCTAAATATACCGATTTCTTCTTCACTTTTCTTCGTTTTAACTATGTAAACATAAGCAGAAGTTAAGAACATTATCAGAATCATGAATCCAATAGGTCTAAAAATCATTTTAAAAATATCTATAGTAAACGTAAATACAGCTTCTTTTTTATCGAAGGGAGTAACATAATTGGAGGTATATGTTAGAATAATCCTTTCATTTTTATAAGTAATTGAATCAGGATTTTCAGTGTAAGAATCCAAGGAAAATACACCATCAATTTCAACTTGAATTGTTTGATCTTTTCCCAGATATTGACTTGTTGTTAATATTAAATCAAGTTTAATAGATTCCCTAAACCAATCAATTTTTACATATTTTTCAAAAGGTAAAAAATAACTTATTGAAAATTTAAATTTTGTATTGGGAGTAATTCTTACCCTATTTTCGGATAAATCAATTGTTAAATCCTTATGTTTAAGATTTGAATAATTAGATTCGGGATAAATGGTAGTACCTAAAATTTCCCCTAAATCATCATAAACTTCCACCATTTTTGCGGGACCCGGAATTTTTAAATTAAGAGTGTTCACATCGATTACACCTAGATTTTTTACCATAAAATTTTCTTCAACATGGATAATACCCCAAGGAGAGATCTGAATAGTTCTTGTAATTTCTTCAAATTCTAAATATGATACTTCGGTATCTGATAAAACAATATTAACAATATAATCTTTACTCTCAAAATTCTTAAAAAAAGGGTCGATATATGTTTTTCCTAAGCTTCCTAAATCGTAAATTATTTCATTTCCCTCCTTTTTAGACCAAGATCCAGAAGATATAACGTTAGATGATTCAGGAATTAAGAAAGTTGCTTTTATATCTCCTTCTGCTCGATATGGGAGAGCCGGATAAACATAACCTTTAAAATTTATTTGTTGATCTGTATTTGAGCCGGAATATATTAACATATCTTTATAAATTTGCTTAAATTTTATAGAAATTGTTGTCTGAGGTTGTAAAGGAGTCTCAAAATAAATGGAAATAAGTTCATAATCATCGTAAACAATATCCTTCCTTTCAACGGAAAGAGTATTATCATCTTTTCCCGATGCCTCATAAAAAATTAGATTATCGGATTCATTTATAGGGATTCCGATATAAATTGCAGATATCGGATTACTATTTAAATTCTTAATATCTAAATGATCAATTATACTAACTAAACCATAGCCGCTTATATTAGCTTCCCGATTAATTTTTGTTATTATTATATTGTTAGAACCTTCTAATGTAGCAGAAATTTTCGGTTCTAAAACATTTTTTTGTTCAATATAACATTTAGTATTTACATTTACCAAAAAAGAAGTTAGAACGCAAAATGTTAGCAATAATGAACATATTATGAAAAATTTTTTTCTCCGAAGCATATGAATTCAATTGAATCTAAAATTATCTTTAAATAATTAATAAAAATTAAAAAATTTTCTATAATTTTCGATTTAATTTTTGATTTCAAGATAAAATTTTAAATTTTTAAGAATTATTTTAAATATAGTTAAATAAAAATAAAATATAATATTCTATGTCATCTCGTTCAAGACAGTCTCGCAGAAAGAAGAGGAGAAGTGGAAGTGCCCCAATGCCGATGGGAGGGGCTGGTTTAATGAGATTTTTTGAAGATAGTAGTATAGGAATAAAAGTAGGCCCAATTAGCACAATATTATTATCGATATCACTTATAGCAATGGTTCTTCTGGCACATTTCGGTGTCTTTGATTGGCTCTTTACTCCCGCGACAGGTGGCGCTACGGGAGGAGGATAATTCTTTAAAACTCTTTATTAAAAAATGAAGATTTCTGAATTCCAAAAATTAATGAGAGATCTCTATTTTCAT
>CAZVTX010000389.1:0-3062 GCA_964629395.1 uncultured archaeon | reverse complement strand
ACTATGATTGGAATAATATAAAATCTTTTATTTACGGAATCTTTCAGTATTTTTATGTATGCCATCGGCGATGCCGCCGCAATACTCGGAGTCAGCACGAGGACGCTGAGGAGGTGGGAAAATGCCGGAAAGATAAAATGCATAAGAACGGTCGGGGGGCACAGACGGTTTCCCGTGCAGGAGATAATGAGGATAATGGGATCCGAGGGGGAAATAAGGAAAAATAAGGGGAATGCTAATGCCGATAATAAAAAAAGCTGTGCCATTTACGCAAGGGTGTCGGGACATAAGCAGAGTAAGAGGGGTGATTTGGATCGTCAGATAGAATCGCTAAAAGCGTATTGCAAAGGTGCGGGATATAAAATTGCGAAAATATATTCCGATGTGGGCTCGGGTCTGAACGCCAAACGCAAGAATTTATGGCGTATGATAAGGGACGCACGGAAAGGCTTATTCTCCGTAGTATTGGTTAATTATAAGGACCGCTTAACGAGGTTCGGCTATACCTATCTTAAAAATTATCTCAAGGAGTTCGGCGTGGAGGTCAGATGCATAAATGTTTTGGAGGATAAAAATATTGAGAGCGAACTCGTAGAGGATCTTGTTGCGATTATACATTCATTCAGCGGGAGGATGTATCGCCTTAGGCGATCCAAAAAGCAGGATAATAACGTTAAGGATTAACGGTTTTAAAAAATATATTTGGATGAGGTTTTCCCGAATTGTTTTTTTTAAAAAAAAATTAAAATAAGTGAATTGTATTTGCATCCTTATTTTAATCAAATTCATAAAAAAATATTCTTTTGAATTAAAAATCTAAAAGCCTCAAAATAATGATTTAACCCCGAATTTAACCTTTTTAATTTTAAAATGCGGTTAGGAGACCCCTGCCGTCAAGGACCAAAAAATCCTTAAAGCGGTCCCAAAATGCAAACGCATAGGGGGAGGAGGGCGAACACGGGGTGATATACCCCGACTAAAAGACAAAAATCCATACTTGCGGCAGGGGTCATTTTATTTTTAGCATTAATAGATAATAGATTTTATTTATCAATTTTATATTAATTTAAACTAAAGCATCCCCTTTATTAAAGGATTCTAAATTATGTTTTTATTCGGATATTTCCCTGATACCTTAATAAAAATTGGCAAAAAATACATCTCTTAATTATTTTATAACTTCAATTTAGAAATGATAATTGAAAGCATTGAATTAAAATGTCATTTTTAAAATACGGATTTCTTGATAATATTGTTACCGAATAGATCACATCTTGCCGCGACCGAACAGGTCACATTATGATCTACACGATCACATTTCCCGAGAAATTACCATTATTAATAATATTTTTTTATTTTCGGAATTTCGGCCCGAATACTAGATTCATATTATGAATAACGTTTTTATTAATTATCTAACCGGCTTACACAAAAATAATTAAATATGTTCCCGCCAAAATATTATTTAAAAAAATTTTTTATATCCGATACCAAAAATTAAACGTGAGGGATATGAAAAAGGCAAATCTCGCATTCTTAATGCTGATTATCTGCTTTTCGGGAATTCCGGTAGGACTTGTTACCAATACTGGAAGCCTCACCGAAATAAAAAAGACGAATGATATACTGAAAACCGCAGGCGTATCCGTGCTCTGGAATTTTACTTCTTTAGATGATTCACGTTTAGCTTATGTCGATATGTCCGGCGATGGAAAATATACGGTCATCGTTAATAAAAATATCTATCTTTTAAATAATACCGGAAAAGGAACGCCTAAATATAATATTAGTGTTTATCCCAATGCTGTTTCACATTGTGCGATTTCCAAAAACGGAATGTATTATGTAGTACAGGTAATAGGATTTACCTATAGAAATATATATTTATTTAATACATCATCAAAAACTCCTATGATGATATACAACATTTCAGCTTCCGTTTATTGCCTTGCCATTAGCGATGATGGGATGTATATCGGTGCGGGCTTGGCAGATCGATTTTTACTTTTTAACAGAACAGATACCAAACCTATGATAAATTACACTACAGGGAGCAATGTAAAAAAGATTGCTCTTTCGGATGATGCGGTATTTATTACAATTGGAGCGGGTAAAGACCTTTACCTTTTTTTCAGAACCTCAAATACACCGTTATGGAAGGCTACGTTAAAAAATATAATTGATATATTAGACATATCATCTGACGGAACCTATATAGCCGTAACTGATTTTGAATATCTCTATTTATTTTCCAAAACGAGTTCTAATCCGCTTTGGAAATATTATTTGGATGGAACAACTTATGAAGTTCGCATTACACCCATCAATAATTATATTTTCCTTGCAGAACGGAGTGATTATCGTTTATTTACAATTAATTCAAATAAGTCATTTTGGGAAATTATAACTACGCAGTATCAAAATTGGATATGGGCTGTCCGCTATTCAAAGATTACCGATGATGAAAAATATATTATTGGCTCCCTTTATTGTTCCAATCATGATAATTTATCAATAATTTCTGTCAATGATAAAGATTTCTTGTGGAATAGATACAATAATATAGAAAATTTATTTACGAGTCGCTTATATATATCCTCTAAGGGTGATTATTTTCTGCAATTATATTTGAATCCCCATTTTGTAGTTTTAAATCATAATGATTATAATTTTGGCAGCACTACAGAAGAAGGGAAGGGAAGCAATAATGAAAATAACGAATTAAATACGGAAATAGCGGAGCCAATAACATTAATAATAATACTAACGATTGCAGGGCTTGCAGGAATAAGCATTGTAGTAGCAATAATATTAACAAGGAAAAAAAATAAATAATATTTCTTTTTTAATTGGATTTATTATCTTATTCAAATACTTTTTCTATATAATATAGTCAAAATAAAATTCGCATTTAAAGAGAAATATGATTTGAATTTTTCCTTTAAAAATGCAAAAAGCTTTAAATACTTATAAGTAAAAAATTAATTATATCAATTTAAAATGTGAAGCATCGGTTTTTAAATTGAAAAGACAAAAAATTGCTTATATTATTCTTTTATCCT
>CAZVTX010000388.1:0-3067 GCA_964629395.1 uncultured archaeon | reverse complement strand
ATCTTATCATTTAAATATCGATATTTTTTTAGATCTCCATCAAACTCCTCTTGTAATACTGATTCTTTTGATAATTTATCTTTTAACTTTTGAAAAATTTTCTTTAAAATTATATAATCTCCGGAAGCGAAAAAATCTAAAGTATAGCTATTAATTTCACCAAAAAATATTAACTTTTTTCCTTTTTGCTGCTCTAAATCTTCAATATGTATCTCTTTTATGCTCGTTTTGGCCCGGATCACGGTATTCATGGCAATTGTGGCTAATTTAGCCGAGAGAGATGATGATAAAAGTTCAACATTTTCTTCCGTTATCTCTTTTCCTATATTTTCTAAAAGAATTTTACTATATACATGAGATACAATTGGTAAGCCTTGAAAAGATATTCCGCAATAGAGAATATTATTTTTTATATCTTCACTTGAACTGTATTTGATATTATTTTCTTCCTCAAGAATATCTTCATATTTATCCCATAAATAATCCGTTGCAACTTCTATAATTTCCTTAAAAATTGGTTTTTCTGCCGCCTTTTTAATTAATTCGGGACTATTATAATATTCATTAACTTTTATATAAAATTCTTCTAAAAGTTGATAAGCAGCATGAGAATTGGGCTTAAAATCTCCACCCACACAGAAAAATAAATTTTGAAAGTCTTCCGTATATATATGTTTAATAACAATTCTTTCTTTTCCCATTCTATAACCTTCAAGGAAAATACTATCCAAGAGCCAAGTATGCTTCGGGTTTAAACTTTCAATTAATTTTTCGACAAACATTATTATCTCAAAAGAAGTAAATTTGCTCTCATTTGAACAATATAACATTTGATCTTCAAGTATAATGGCAAAACCCGTTATCAATGTATTTATCCTCCAATATACAAAGTTATTATATTATAAAAGTAAGTCTCTTTTATTATAATTCCCTACAATCCTAAATTCTAATAAACTTAAATTATAAAATCTATAAAAGATTTAACATTAATTAAAATAATCATTTTATCAAATAAGATTTTTCGTTTTATTATTAAAAACATTTTTTATTTAATGAATATCATTTCTAATGATTCTTAATGAAAATCATAAAGTTTCTTGAAAAGAAAAAAGTAATTCAAGCGGCAAATTTATTGGCAAATGCTAAGTATGCTATTGCTTTAACGGGTGCCGGAGTTTCTACTGAATCAGGTATTCCGGATTTTAGAGGTGAAGGTGGAATCTGGGAAAAATATAAACCGGAAATTTATGGGAATATTGAAGCTTTTCTTAAAAATCCTTTAAAATTTTGGGAATTAGCACAAAAGATTGCCCCCAAGTTATTTAAAGCTGATCCTAATGCGGGCCATCGTGCTTTAGCAGAACTGGAAAAAATGGACGTAATTAAAGCAGTAATAACCCAAAATATAGATGAATTGCATCAAAAAGCAGGTTCTATAATGGTATATGAGGTCCATGGTAATATAAATCGATTTTCTTGTTTTGGTTGTAAAGCATCTTATTCCAAAGATCAAATCATGCGAAAAATAAAAAAAAATAAAAAATCACCGCCATGTTGTGATTTTTGTGGAGCCCCTCTAAAACCGTCTGTTGTCCTTTTTGGAGAAAGTTTACCCACTTTTGAGATATATCAATCACAAGCTTTAGCTGAAAAAGCGGATGTTATGCTAATTGCGGGATCTTCTTTATCAGTAGCTCCCGTATGTGACTTACCGTTAATTACGCTCAATTGTGGCGGAAAATTAATAATCATTAATGAAAGACCTACACATTTAGATTCTCAAGCTGAAGTTGTAATTCATCATAAAACAGGAATAATATTACCTATGATTCTTGAAGAAGTGAAAAAAATAATTAATCAAAAGAAAAATAAAGAATCAGAAAATAAATTAAGCTAATGTTAAAAGAATATTCAATAATAAAAGATAGAAGAAATGTTGATTTTTCATTCGCATTAGTTTTTCCCAATATTTATAAAATTGGAATGTCTTCATATACAATTCGATTACTTTATTCCCTTATTAATTCACGGAAAGATGGACTTTGCGAGAGAGTTTTTTTACCCGAAAAGATAAGATTTCCGTCAAATAGAGATTATTCTCATAAAACAATAAGAAGTTTAGAAACAGGCACACCTCTCAATCAATTCGATGTAATAGGTTTTACATTACAATTTGAAAATGATTTTAAAAATATTTTATGGATAATTGAAAAAGCGGGAATTCCGCTTACTACTGAGGAAAGGAGAATTATCAATAAAGAAAAAGGAACTAAATTTCCTTTAATAATAATTGGCGGTCCAGTAGCTACTTCAAATCCCATACCATTTGCTCCTTATTTTGACTTTTTCTTCATTGGAGATGCAGAATCCAATTTAAATAATTTTTTAGATCTATCTAAGAAATATTTTGAGGATATTATTGATTATGATGAACTTATAACTAAAGCAAAATCAATCCCAGGGATCTATATTCCATTGTTAGAAAATAAGGTTTCGAGAAATATCCAAGAAAATCTCGACGCTGTGCCCACACCAAAATATCAAATTATTTCTTTTTTTGAAAGCAATAAAGAAAAAATATTTGAGGATAAATATTTTGTTGAAATCAATCGCGGATGTCCATTTAAATGTAAATTTTGTATATCTTCTTTTCATAATCGACCTTTCAGAAATAAAAGTTTTAATAAAATTATTGAAGAAATTAAGATTGCTACAAATTTTAAAGAGATTAAAACTATTAGCCTAATTGGTTCTTGCGTATCTGCTCATCCAGACTTTCTCGAACTATGTCAATATATCTTAAATTTGGGATTAAGATTCACAATTCCTTCAATAAGGATTGAGCATTTAACAGATAATATTATAAAAATTCTGGAAGAAAACGGAACTAAAACAATAACTATTGCTCCAGAAACAGGGACAGAAAGTTTAAGATTTTCAATCGATAAAAGGATTTCCGATAAGTTAATTTACAATACAGTTAACAGAATTTTTGAATCCGAAATTGAAAATATTAAATTCTATTTTCTTATAGGACTTCCTGAAGAAAAGGACGAAGATATTGATA
>CAZVTX010000387.1:0-3067 GCA_964629395.1 uncultured archaeon | reverse complement strand
AGAATAAAAAAAACTGCTATTTTATAATTGATCCTTCCTTTATAAAATTAGCCCAGTTTTAATAAATTATAAGGAAATTCTGACAAATTAACAGATTTTTGATTTAAGGATTCTATATATAAAATAAATTAAAAATTCCGATTATTTCATATTTCTTTTTAGTTGAATGGTTTAGAATAAGTTATAAAACAAATAGTTAAAAAAACACCAAAAATAGGAGAATATCTTCCGTCATTGCGTAACATAGAAAAAAAGTATTTTTCGTAGGAAAATTCAAAAAAAAAGAAGAATTATCATAAATATGTCAAAAGTAAAATATTGGAGAATAGGGCAAATTGACGCAACCGGAGTGAGAGGACCTCATGAGAAGGAACTAGAGGATATAAGTAATGCCAAGCAAGCACTTTTTACAAACATAAATATGAATGACCTTAAAAAATTAGTTGAAGAAAATTTAGGGGCTAAACTTGAAAATATTGGTTTTAACGAGGATTGGACAATTACAATAGAGATGTTTCCCGAAGTCAATATTCATATGGCTTATTCTTATTTCGGGGATGAATTTGGAGACGGTATTGAGGCAGAATTCAAATTTTATTTTTCTGGGGAAAGAGTAACTTGGGTTCCCGGAGAAGATAGCGTAACTTTTATCGATATTGTTATGGATTTTCTTGAAAGACTTATTAAAAAGGAAGAACCATTTGAAAAAGATTATAATAAAAAAACGGAATTAATGCAAAAAGTCCTTGTCCAAAGAGCGCAACCTTTCTCTCTTTTAAAAGATAGCGATAAGGACTCATTAGCTCAATTTATAGGAGGAAGAGTTTGGAAAACTACGGAAGGATGGCGAATTAAAAGAGAATTCTTTCCGAAAATGTTTTTGGAATTAATCTGGGACAAGAATAAAGGGCTCGACATCAAATTTTCGGGTGAAAATCTAAAAAATATGAGTAGTTATCATGCTGAACTTATCGGGATTTTCACAATAAATCATATCATAAGGTATATAACCGTCAACAACGAAGATGTCGAACTCGATGATATTTGCTATATAATGTTCTCAAGAATGTACACTAAAGAGAAAGGCTGGACCCACAGGAGAATAGCCTAATTTTTTATTTTATAAAATTTTAAAATCTGTATTCAATCGCAACTTATAATTTAAACGCATAATCTATTTATTTTTAAGAAATCAAAATAATCTTAAAATTCAATTTAGTGGAATAAATTTGGTTTTAGTAGTTTGGGTTTGTAAAATATGCGGTGAAGCATATATCTCGGATGGTAAGCCGTCCCGCTGTCCTTTTTGTGGTGCATACGATAAATATTTGGTTGAATCAACGAAATATGATGAAAATGGTGCTTGGGATGTAGAATTAAATGAAATTGACCTCGAAAACGTTAAAAGAGCATTACAAGTTGAGATATCAAATGCTTTATTTTATAAATGCTCCGCTAAAAAAGTAAAGGAATTAGATGGACAAAAATTATTTAAGATTTTGGCTAAAGTTGAAAGCGAACATGCCTCTGTGTGGAAAAAGATTCTAAAATTGGATAAAATAAATTGGGAACCGCCTGAAGATTGCTCGGAGTCATATACGGATGACTTAAATGAATCACACGAAAGAGAAGGTCGAGCTATAAAATTCTATGCTAAAGCGACACAAGAAGCTGAAAATGATCGTGTAAGAGAGATTTTCAAGGCTTTTATCGAGGTTGAGACAAATCACCTTAAATTATCGGAAATACACCTACAAAATAATAAGAATTAATTTAAAAAATATTATTTTCATTTTTCTTTATATTTCAATTTAGAAAAATTATATAGCGGTCCAAAACACAGTTCTTCCTTCTTTTCTTTCAGTTCGCTTAACTTTATTTCTGGATTCTAAATCAAGCATTATTTTCCAGATTTGAGAATTGCTGAGTTTAAAGTATCGTCTTAATTCAGGTGTGGACATCTCAGTATTATTTAATAAGTTAATTATTAGGCGTTTAGTTTCTTCTATCATATCTTCGTCCGAATTTTGATTTTCTTCCTCATTATTTTCGGAATTTTCAGCATTTTTAATTATCCTTTCGGCAATTTTGTTTAATTGTTGAATATTCTTTTCTATTCCTCTAGGTTTCATAAAAAGACAGCAAAGTTCCAAATCTTTAGGAAATGCCACAATATAAAAATTATCATATAAAATTGCCCTCGGTTTTTTACCAGCATTGCCGCCTCGAAATGCCAAATAGAAGTTCATGGCAAAATCATCTAAATTAACTAAATCCTTAGAGCTGGCAAACTCTTTTTTCCATTTAAGAAATGGCCCATCAATCATATCAAAACCTATAAGAGCCGCACCAAAAAGCTCATTTTCGCTAAAATTCATTATTCCTTTAACCTCCTTCTGATTAATACTTTTTTTAATTCATCATTAATTACATTTAATAATTTTTGCCGTTCTGCTCGTTCAATTGCGGTCAAACCAATGGTTTTTACCTGAAGAACTTTTCCAACCCTTTCGGCATTCATCCTTCCGTCCGATTTAACTAAATCTTGTTTATTTGCTATTGCGATTATTGGGCAATCGTCTTCTATATATTGATAAGCATAATCAATTAATTCCTTGGACGTAAGAACATTACGGGGCGTAGAATCAGTAACAATAAAAACCAAATCTGAACCTCTTAGATAATCCTTAAGATACATTTTTAAATAGGCTTTTTGTCCGCCAAAATCCCAGACCCGCAGATTATAATTTCCAAATTTTATAGTTTTCAAATCAAATCCTTGAGTAGGGCTATAAATCCTATTAATTTCGTTTTGCGTGAGCAGTTTTAGGATAGTTGTTTTCCCAACGGCTGGATGACCAATAATAGAGATTTTTATAAGTTCGGAAATTGATTGCTGCATAATAATCTATTTAAAATATCTTTTTAGGAAAAAATGGGTAATAGAATAATATTAATTTGGATGATATGTAGATAATATAAATATTCCTAGAAATTCAATCTGGATAAAATCAAATATCTAAATAATAAAAAATTAAATATAAAAAGAGATATTAAAATTATGGAA
>CAZVTX010000386.1:0-3096 GCA_964629395.1 uncultured archaeon | reverse complement strand
TTCTATGAAAGTTCCCTCCCAGATGATCCAATTTTATCACCAAGAATTTGATAATTATGATAAAATTGATATTAAAGCGTTTGTAAATTCGATTAAATTAGGGATCGAATTCGTAAAATTTCTAAAAAGCTATGAAAAAGACGGGAATTAAGACAAGTGCTTAAATGATAAAAATTTACGCTGTAAGAAATATCAATTATTTGTATTATGTAATTGGCTCAATTTTATTTTTAATTGGTTTGGCTTATGTTATAAAAAATAGAAAAGATAAATTGCTTGTTAAAATTTTTATACTCGGAATCTTTTTTGGTTCTTTTTTTGAATTAATAGCCGTTTTAATTGGCTTGAGAAATCTAAATGCTCAAGATATTGGATATAATTACGTGATTATATTTCGCTTATTTTTTGAAAAAATAATTTATTTATAGTTTCAATTAATTTTTTTATTTAGAAGCAAAAAAGAAATTTATAAGGGGAATAAATTGAGTAGTTCAGATGAGAAAAGCGGAATAGAGAGGTCTCCGAGATTCTATGTGGCGGAGCCTCATGACCTTAGCCCAAGATCAAAATGGTTAAGAGACTATTATTTTAAGGGAGCCGATCGAGAATGGAATAATGAATATAGTGTATTTACAACTGGAACTGATTGGGATATTATTTGGAACGAAGGAGATTATTATGTAGCACCCGAGATATATTATTATATGGGAAGTAAAGGTCCGGGTCCATTTCATATTTCATTTAGGTCCATTGCAAAACCAGTTAAATTACCGGATGATTTTTGGAAACATCCTCTTCCTATAAGAAGAATGATCTTTTTTGAGGAGGTGATGCTGAATTATATCCCTCAAGAGATTGTAGGACCAAGTCTGCTGTGCGGTTCAAGGTTTAACACCCAATTAAGTAAATGTTTAACAAAGAAAGAAGCTAAAGAATTTTGGAAATTAACTCTTAAATGCAGAAATGCACTTTTTAGATATCATAAATTAGGATTTGGAAATACTGGAGCTACGGCGGGACATTTAATTCCCGATCATGAGACGATAGTTAAAAAAGGATTTAAATATATTTATGAAAAAGCTAAAGCTCATTATGAAAAATTATCGGAAAAGGAAAAAAGAGGTCCAAAAGGACATGAATTGAAAGCAATGATGATGGCTGCCCAGATCCCCAGAAAATTGGCATTAAAGTATGCTGAAGAATGTAGAAGACTTAAGGCTACAGCTCCCACTCCTGAAAGGGCGGAAGAATTAGAGCAAATGGCAAAAAATATGGAAAGAGTTCCATGGGAACCAGCTGAGACTTTCTGGCAAGGTGTTCAGGCAGTTTGGTTTACACACATGTTAATAATGGCTGAAGAGTCTTATCCTGGTCCAGGAGTTTCTTTTGGACGTTTTGACCAATATTTATGGGATTTATATAGAAAAGATGTAATTGAAGAGAAGAACATTACAAAGGAATTTGCTAAAGATATTCTCGGAAGCTTTTGGTTTCATTGTAATACTGCTTACGATGCAATGATAAGAATGGGTAAACAAGGGATTACCTCAGCTTTTGGTCAATTAATGACACTTTCTGGCTGCGGTCCTAACGGAGAAGACTTAACTAATGAACTAACCTATACAATTTTAGAGGTTATTGATGAATGGTATCCGATACTTGAGCCTAAACCCAATATTCGCTTACACAGGAATACCCCAGATAGATTGTTGGATGTTATTGTGGATATGATCTCTCGTGCTCAGGGTGCACCTTTCTTGCTTAATTTTGATGAGAGATCTATAGCTGGTTTAATATTAGAAGGGATTCCTAAAGAAGAAGTTTGGAATTACGCATGTGTAGGCTGTTTAGAAAACACAATGCAAGGTAATGATCGTTCAGGAACGGTTAATTCAAATCCAAATCTTGCTAAAAGTATTGAGTTAACGCTTTGGAATGGTAAAAATATGCCTTCTAATGTTTTTAAAGGAAATATGGCTAATAAACCTCCCGCTAAGCCTGGAGCACAAATTGGTCCAAAAACAGGAGATCCTGAAACTTTTGAAACATGGGAGGAATTTTTTGAAGCATGGAAAAAACAAATTGCTTTTATAATAAAATACACGGTTGAAGTTAATAATTTAACCGAAGAACTTCGCGGAAAATATATGCCAACTCCCTATTTATCTACGATTGTGAGAGGTTGTATTGAAAAAGGGTTAGATATTAGAAATGGAGGCCCTGAGATTTGTTTTACAACCATCGAAGGTGTGGGATTTGCAACAACGGTAGATTCTCTTTTAGCCATAAAAAAATTAGTATATGAAGATAAGAAATTTACAATTAAACAAATTAAAGACGCATTAAATGCAGATTTTCAGGGTAGAGAGTATCAAATTATTCAAACATATCTGAAAAATAAGGCACCTAAATACGGTAATGATGATACTTATGCTGATGAATTGGCAAGAATAGTAATGAAAACTTGGGCTGATGAGTGTTGGAAATATAAAACTCCAACGGGATTTCAATATAGACCTGGGATGTTATCTTGGAATTATTGGGCTGGCGCAGATGCTGGATATACGCCTGCTACTCCAGATGGAAGAAATAAAGGCAGTTTTATGTCTAATGCAATTTGTCCTTCCACGGGTGCAGATATAAAAGGACCGACTGCCGTGACGAACTCTGTTGGCCGCGCATTAGGCGGCAAAAAAGAAGATGGGGAATATATAAATTACTTACCGAATGGTGCAAGTCATACAATTACATTTAATCCAAGTATAATAAGAGATCCTGAACATAAGGAAAAATTCAAGGCTTATCTTAGAGGTTATATTGAAAATGGCGGAACGGCACTTCAAATAAATATGCTTGATGCTGAAATGTTAAGAGATGCACAAAAACATCCGCAAAAATACCCTAATTTATTAGTACGTGTCACGGGCTATAATGCATATTTTAATTCTATTGGCAGAGAACTTCAAGATGAAATAATAGCACGAGAATCCCATAAAATCTAATTTTTTAACTAACTTCAAAATAAATTTTTTAATAATTTACCGAAAAATTTGAAGGATGATTTAATGACAAAGAAATTGAAGGCATTAATTTTTG
>CAZVTX010000385.1:0-3096 GCA_964629395.1 uncultured archaeon | reverse complement strand
AATTGTTTTTTGAAATTAATAAGAGAAATTGCATTTTTTAAATCTCTTTTATTTAACTGAACAACATAAGGAATTTTAAAAGCCCTTGTAAAACTAATAAGTTCCCTAAAACTTCTTTTATTTTCTTCTAATTTTTCGGGATCGGAATCGCCTACAAAAATAACACCATCAGCACCTTCTAAAACATATTCTCTCGTTGAAAGGAATCGTTCTTGACCTGTGCAAGTTACAATTTGAACAATAATGTTGTATTTTAAGTTTTTTATTTTAAATATAAGAGACAAAAAGAAAACATCATGCCATAAAGTTCTGCCATCTGTAGTTTCTATTGAATAACCATTTGTGAGCTTTATTCCCTTTAGATTATTACGTAAGTATCTAAAATTTGTTGTTTTTCCGGATTCTCCTGGTCCCCAATAGACTATCTTTAATTGAATAATTCTATTATAATTTTTACTATGAGTGTCGAATTCAAGATTATCACCATTTTTTTCTGAATTTTTATTTTTTACGGAAATATTTTTTCGCCTCCATTTTTATATTAAAAATTAGGGAACCAGAAACAATTTATTTCCAAGAATTTGACGTTTTAGATTTTTAATATGTTCTTTTAATTCTCTCTCGCTCATTTTAAGGGTATTTTTTATGGTCTGATTTTCTTCTATTGCTTTTTTTATTTTTGCAGCGTATTTTTTCATTTGTAAAACTATTACACCGATATTTACTTCCTTATCGGTCAAAAGAATAATAAGAATTTCTCTTTCGCCTTTATTTTCTATAATGACATTCCCAATAGATTTAACAAATAATTGCATATTATTATAAATAATCGAAGCTCTCTCTAAATAGTCCGTATCAAAAAAATCCTGCCCTTGTCTTGCAACGCCGTATAATGCAGCTCCTATAGAACTTAAATCCCAATAGTTAAGTTTATTATCAAACCTGGAATCAATTGCTATTATTTTTGCGTCCTGATCGATGGCAATAATCCCATAAATATAACCCTTCCTGGTTAATAGCCCGTAATTTTCTCTAATCTCGTCCAATACTTCCGTAATTTTATTCTCATATAGAACTTTCGGAATTAAACTGGTCATATTATCACTTTTTATTTTTATTGGAATAACTTTCTCATTATATTTAAAGGAAAAAATTAAATTGAAAATCATTAAATTATCTCATATCTCGTTTTCCTCGTAAAAAACAACTCCTTTTGCCCGGAAAAACTATTAAATTTAATCATACAATCGCTGATTATTAAAATATTGTCTTCCTCTACTTGTTTTAATAATTCAATCCCGTCAAATCCCCATAATTTAAGAATTATGGAATAAGAGGGATCTTCAATATCACTTAGAATTAGTGATATCAGAAAGGATCTCTCTCCATTAATAAATACATCTTTTACAGGTAAAAAGTTGATAATTCGTCCTTTAACTGTTTTTATAAATCCTTCTTTATTTAAAATTTCTTTAATAGAAAGTATATTAAAGTTGTCATTCTGTTGAATATTAATAGGAGGAACTCGTTTAGCATTAAAATCCTTAGGAGCTAAAATTATTTTACCTTTTCTTGATAAATGAACCTCTAATGAATTATTCCTTCCCGTTTTGCAAAAACCGTTAATTATGTAAATTATTTCATTTATACGGAAAAATTCATTTTCCATTATTTTTACTTGATCATCCCAAAGGACTATTTTTATCGAGCTGGAGTAATCTTCAATAACGAAAGCTCCAATCAAACCTATCGTCCCTTCTTTTCGATAGAAATTTCGCACACCAAAAATTTTTTTAATACGCCCTATAATGACAACTGAACGCATTCCATCTCTCAGTTCGGAAATATCGATTGCAAAATCATCATAGTCCATATCTGCTTCTTGGATATTTTCTTGATTATTATAGGGATAATTTAAACCCCTTTCTTTAGCTATTAAAAATAAAATCCCCTTATAATTCATGAATCCTTTATATTCTTCGGATTTCCTTCTAATCTCGCTTTCTAATTCATGATGATCTATATAATTTAAAAGAAATTGATATAGCTCGTCCGCTTCCAAACTCAAAATCAATCCCTTATATTTTTATATTAAGAATTTCTTTAATTTTATTCCTATTACGATGAAAAGCATAGGCTGAACAATTAGTTATAAATTGAATATTTTTCTGAATTAGCGGAGGCATATAATCCTCTGTTCTTTTTAAATCAGTAATATAAATCGTTAAAGCTAAATGTGTTGATATCTTAGGGCGAAAATTATTTTTAATAAATAATTTTTGTAAGGCATACAAATTATGTAATGCTCTTTTAAAATCGAAAATAGGTGTTATTTTATAGATTTTATGAAGCCTAATTCGTGTACGGAAGAAAAAATTGTTCAAATCATAAGCCTTTAGATTATTATAATTATTATAGAATTTTTTACAGAGAATTATTGAATTATAGAATTTATCGAAAATATCTTTTATATCTTCCCAAGATATGTGTTTTTCTTTTATATAATTACTTTTTTTAGCAATCTCTTTAAAAATATCCTCCCTATTTTCAATTAATTGATTAATCGTATAATTTCTTAGTAAATAATTAAGGATATAGGATTTACACCTTTTTGAATTATTGAATGCTCCCCCGATAACATATGAGCCTGAATCTCTTATAGATGTAGCGTTCATGTGTTAATTCACTCAAGATTGATTTAATTTAACAATTTCTTATGATGATGATTTTTTCACCAAGAAAAAATAATATCCATATTTAAAGAAAAAAAGAAATTTTAATATCAAAAAATTAAAGATTAATTTCTCCTTCAGAATTATTATTAGAAAAAATAAAAAATAAGAGATTCTTTATTTAATAAGCTTATGTTTAGCTTTAAGTTCAAAATCGTATTGCTCGGCCCAGCGGCAGTTGGTAAAACAAGTTTATTACGCCGTTATGTAACTGGTATTTTTGAAGAAAATTATTCTGCTACAATCGGAGTTCAATTTTTAACAAAAGAGCTTGTTATAAGTTCTAATAGCAAAGATAAATTAAAGGTAAATTTATCAATTTGGGATGTTGCAGGGCAAGAACGATTTGAAGATTTAAGAACGA
>CAZVTX010000384.1:0-3115 GCA_964629395.1 uncultured archaeon | reverse complement strand
AATTAGATAAATATTAATAATTTAGCCAAACTAATTCCTTTTATAATAATAGAAATTTTTTTTAATAGGTGGATTACAATGTCTATAAAAGAAGAAATGCTTAAAATTGGAGTAAACGCAAGGGATGCAGCATTTATACTTAAAAATAGTTCAACAAACCAGCGAAATAACGCTTTATTACGAATGGCTGATGAGTTGGAAAAACAAGTTAATAAAATATTAGAAGCTAATAAAAAAGACCTTGAAAATGCCGAGAAAAATAATTTAGAAAAGCCTAAAGTTGATCGATTGATCTTAAATGAAATTAAAATAAAAAAAATAGCTGAGGGATTAAGGGAAATTGCTGCTTTACCTGATCCTATTAATGAAATTATTAGAATGTGGCGCAGACCAAATGGTATGGATATTGGATTAGTGAGGGTTCCGCTCGGTGTAATTGGTATAATTTATGAATCAAGGCCTAATGTGACTGCTGATGCTGCTGGATTATGTTTAAAAGCCGGAAATGCAGTAATTCTGAGGGGTGGAAGCGAGGCAATTAATTCAAACATCGCAATTGCGGATATATTGAGAGAAGCCACTATCGCTGAAGGATTACCCGAAAATTCAATCCAAATAATTAGAGATACAAATCGGGAATATGTTGGTGAAATGTTAAAATTAAAGGATTATATTGACGTAATTATTCCGCGAGGGGGAGAATCACTAATTCAGAGGGTTGTTAGAGAATCATTAGTCCCAACAATCGAAACTGGAATTGGAATTGTAAGTTTATTCGTAAATTATGATGCTGATTTTGAGATGGCTAAAAAAATAATAATTAATTCTAAATGTTCTTATCCTGCCGTTTGCAATGCCTTGGATAAATTACTTGTTCACGAAAAAATAAAAGATGATTTCATTCCTTTTATTGTTAAGGCACTTAGAGAAAATGGTGTTGAAATTGTAGGCTGTGAAAAGACAAGGGAATTAATACCCGATGTAATTCCGGCTACTGAAGAGGATTGGTCTGCTGAATATTTGTCCTTAAAGATTTGTATTCGAGTTGTAAAAGATATAAATGAAGCAATTCAGATAATTACAAAATATGATTCAAAGCATACAGAATCTATTTTAACAAATAATTACTCTGATGCAAGAAAATTTTTATACGAAGTCGATGCTGCTGCAGTTTATGTAAATGCAGCTACTAGGCTAACTGATGGGGGTGTTTTTGGCTTAGGTGCTGAAATAGGAATTTCTACGCAAAAGCTTCACTGGCGTGGCCCTATGGGTGTAGAACAGCTAACGACTACAAAATTTATAATATATGGAAGTGGACAGATACGAGAATAAATTATTTTTCGCTATTTTTTTAAATTCTTTAATATTTTAGTTTATGATTTAAATGATTGAAATATTCATTTTTTCATTTATAGTAGCATTAACCGGTGCAATGTCGCCAGGTCCCGTCTTGACCTTTACTATTTATAAATCCGTTAAAGGTAAGAAAGGATATCTTGCGGGCTTCTGGATTATTTTGGGTCATGCAATACTCGAGTTTTTCTTAGTTCTCGGAATTTTATTAGGTGCATATTTAATTTTTCAAAATACATTTGTTTTAATAATAATCGGCATCGTAGGAGGGTCATTCTTAGCGGTTTTTGGAGCACTTACAATCAATAATACCTATAAAAATCCTATAGAAATAAATTTTAAAGAAATTGATGATAAGGATATAAAAGGTTTTAAAGGAAATAGCGTACTCGGAGGTATTTTATTTAGTATATCTAATCCTTATTGGACATTCTGGTGGGCTGTAATTGGTTTAAGTTTTATGATTAATTTCGGAATTAGTCTAAACAATATTACGGGTTTTTTATTATTTTATTTTGGACACGAATTAGGGGATTTTATGTGGTATGTGCCTATATCTATTTTTTCATATAAAGGAGGCAAATCTTTAAATCCCAAATTATATCAACGTATTTTATATATTTGCGGAATTTTTATGATTGGCTTTGGAATTTATCTTATTGCTAATATCCTTATATTTCCGCCTAAAATATAAGTTGAATTTCTATTTTTTTGGTAAATTTACATTATCGACCAAAATTCTATCGCGAACAGCAAAATTGGCATCAATATATAAATCTAATTTGTGAATGGGATAATTTAAATGAGAATGCTCATAAGTATAGCGTACAGGCCAATTTTTAACAGAATTCTTATTAAGTTTTGAAAAATCAATATCTCTACCGAAAATCTTTTTTCCGCATAAAGGACAGATTGTCATAATTTTACGCATTAATAATCTTCTAGTATCAGAATCTTTTTCTTCGATCATTAAGAAAAAAAAAGAGTATTTTGATAAAATTAGTTGTAATATTCAGATATATATCGTAGATAGTTTTTAAAACATGAATTCTATTTCTTTTTTAGCAAAATTTTCATTGCCTTTAAATATACACTTACAGGAATAGTTTTTGGATTTTTTATGAAACTTGCGGGTAAAGGAGTATCACATCGAGAACATAGATTTGAATTTTTAGCCCAATCTTTAAATTCATCTATATGTGCTGGATGCCTACAATGAGGACATATTACTATACCTCGATTTTGATCTTGAGGTAATTTAGGTAATTCAAAACAGAAAATACATTTGAAATCATCTATACTGAGCACCCCTGCTTTTGGCTTAATTTCTTTTATGTTATATTTTTTTGTAACTGAATTAACTTTTGGCTTTATCGATTTTTTTGATTGTTGCTTTTGTTTTGAGGAAGAAGTTGCTGTTCTCATAGAATTAGGTGTGGTCGCTGTAGATCTCTGAATTGCCCTTCTGGTTGTGGTAGTTCCTCGAGGATTAGTTCTTGTTGATGTTCTAGATGTATTATGTGGAGTAGTTGTAGTGCGTGGGGTTGTTGTAGGTCGTGTAGGAGTCATAGTTTGCAAACGATCAATCCTTGCCCTTCTCTGTGTTATATAATCACGTGTAAGATCTGGTAAAGGACGATTATGTCGTGCTACTCCGTAAATTAATAAAAGTAATAATGATATTGCACTCATCATAAGAAGTACTAAATCAAAATAAATTCTTACCGGAGAGATTGCCAGATAATCATATATAATTGCA
>CAZVTX010000383.1:0-3124 GCA_964629395.1 uncultured archaeon | reverse complement strand
TGGCTCCTCTGCCATTTTTTGTACGGAAATCTTTTTTTCCGATTTAGTTTCAATTTTCATTAATTCATCATATGCTTTTTCCACATCATCTTTATTTTGAAGTTTAAGTTTTACAGCTCCGGTATCTGATTTATGAACAATATCTTCAGCCATTAATTTCAAGACTACGGGATATCCTATCTTCTCGGCGGCGTTAATGGTTTCTTCTTTACTCTCCGTCAATTCTTGAGAAGGGATTGGTATTCCGATTTCTTTAATTAATTCTTTTGACTCAAATTCGGTTAAAACAGTTTGTCCTAATTCTAATTTTTTATTTAAAAATTCTCCAATATCCATATTATCTACTCTCACGTACATTTATACGATAATTGTAAAAAGTTTATTAAATAAAATTTTATTAAAGATTTAAAATTAATGAAAACAAATTTTATTCATCGAAAATCAAGAAATTAAATTAAAAGTTAATTCCTATAATTTTTTTAGATTTATGGTTGTAAGAAAAGAAGAAAGCATTTCAATCCTTCTAAACAATTTTATCAACGTAAGGAATGAAGTTGAGATTGTTTATCTTTATTCCAGAGAAGGACTTTTAATTGCTAAGGCGGGTCATTTACAATTAAATGGTAGCGATGATAGAGATCTTGAAGAAATATCGGGTGCTATTACTGCCTTAGTTGAGAATCTATTTCAAAAAATCAATAAAGAGTATAAAATTGGGCACTTCGGAAGTGGTTCTTTTGAAACGCCCGATAATCGAATTATTTTTTTAGAAGCGGGTCCTGAAGCCATTTTAATGTGCGTTTGCAGAACAGATACAAATTTAAACAAATTATTTCCCTATGCATATTTAGTTGTAGAAAAAATAGCTCAGATCCTCGAAGAATCATTTGATTTTAGATATAATTCCTTAGAAATTCCTGATTTAAGTATTCATGACACTTTTACAATAGAATGGGAAAAGTATAAGACAGATTCAGATCAACCGATATTAGAAAATGTATATCTTAAATATCATATTAAAAAAGCGGATAAAAAGAAAAAAATATTTAAATTAATTATCTTAGGTGCTGCCGGTGTCGGAAAAACTACTCTTGTTAATAGTTTTTTGAAAAAGGAACAAATATCTGATTATCGCCCAACTTTAGGAATATCCATTTCTTCCCAAAAATACTATATTCAAGGTTTCAAAGATGATTTAATTTCATTTCTAATTTATGACCTTGCAGGTCAAGAATTTTTTAAACGTGTAAGATATGATTATTATCAAGGCGCCAATTGTGCTTTTGTAGTCTATGATGTTACAAATAGAATCTCTTTTGACGAAGGTGTTGATTTTTGGATAAATGATGTTAGATCAGAATTGGGCGATATTCCTATAGTTCTTATAGGAAATAAAATTGATTTGGAAGACAAAAGGAAAGTTTCAAAAGAAGAAGGTTTAAGAAAAGCCGAGCAATTTCGTTGTTTTTTTACAGAGACCTCGGCTCTTTATAATATTAATGTCCAAGATACTTTTAAATTAATTGGAATAGGATTATTTTTTATTCATCCAAATTAAAAAAGATAAAAGAAATAAAAAAAATTACAATTACTATGGCTTATTCTTTTGGTTTATTATAGGGCCATCTATTATGTCTTAATTGATATTTTCTAAACTCGTCAAAAACGGAAACACTAAAACCGAAAATGAAGACCCAGAACCAATAATCCCATCTCATTATGGGAACCAAGTGAAAAACGATACTTAATGGTGTATAGAGCAATGCAAATTGAAGTCCTAATGATAATCCTACTGCCCAAAAAAGATGTTTATTTGGGAAAAGATAGAATGGTTTTTTATTTGATGTACATGTAAAAACAAACATTAGCTCACAAATTACCAAGTTTGTGAAAATGAGCGTTTGGGTTAATGCAACTGCGTATTCTTCTGGGCTATAATGAACCCCAAAATATGTTACTCCATTTACTAAAGCAGGATCAAACCATATTGAATTAGGATCGCTCCACATAGGAATAAATACCGCCCAAAGAAGTAAATAAAAGGTGATATCTGTTATTGATGTATAAATCCCCAAGAATAATACCGGACCTTTAATTTCTTTTATAAGCGTAAATCCTTTCCGCGGCTTCTCTTTCATTACATCGGGATCCGTAGGTGTTAGTCCTAAGACCATTGCGGGAATGCCATCCGTGGCAATATTAAGCCATAATATCTGAATTGGTTGAACCGGAGGAGCTAAATATATATTTGCAAATACTTTTAGGACGATATAAGCCGTCAAGATCATAAATATCTCATCGAAATTTGTGCTTAACATGTATCTAAAGAATCCTTTTGTTGTTTCAAAAATGCCCCTCCCTTCTTCAATTGCATTTACTATTGTTGCATAATTATCATCTAATAATATCATATCAGAAGCTTCTTGCGTTACTTCTGTTCCCGTTTTTCCCATAGCTACACCTACGTGAGCTCCTTTTACTGCAGGTGCATCATTGACACCATCACCGGTCATAGCAACAATTTTACCTTTATCTTTCAGTTTTCTTAAAATCCGTAATTTATGTTCGGAAGTAACCCTTGCAAAAATGTCCACAGTTTCCACTTTCTCTGCTAAGACATCATCGCTCATTTCTTCTAATTCTACACCAGTTATAGCTTCCTCATTTTCAGTTAAACCTATTGCCTTAGCTATGGCTATTGCAGTAATTTTATGATCTCCGGTAATCATAATTGTTCTGATTCCTGCATCCTTGGCTTCCTTTATAGCATAACGTACCTCGTCCCTCGGAGGATCTATTATACCAACTAATCCTATGTAGCAAAAATCTTTCTCTACAGTATTAATATCGTAATTTTCATCTAATTCCTTATAAGCAATTCCTAAAACTCTTAATGCATTCCTGGCAAAATCCTCGTTCTGCTTTAATATTACATCCCTCATATCGTCAATAGGTTTTTGCTCACCGTTAATTAAAACTTTAGACGCATTTTTCATTAATACATCAGGAGCTCCTTTAATAAAGGCGATCATTTTTCCTTCACGCTTTCCTATAACCGTCATCATTTTTCTGTCGGAATTAAACGGAATCTCATCCAATTTCTCAAATTCATGATTAAGCTTTG
>CAZVTX010000382.1:0-3136 GCA_964629395.1 uncultured archaeon | reverse complement strand
TTTAAATTATAAACTACTTTTACATATAAAACACCTCCCTATTAAATGATAATTCCAGATTCCATAGTAAAAATTGGATATTTTTTTGTCAGTGGAGCAGTAATTTTTGCGAAAATAAATAAGCAATTCCTTCAAATTTTTACCATCCTTATTTGCATGTCAACCCAAATTAAAAAAAACTCAAAGATCATGCGATTATAGGCTTTTATCTGCTTTCTTTTAGTTTACAAATCCAAATCGGAGCCATAAAAATGGCCGAGAATTCCTAATAAGGGGAGATATTCTAAATAGGCGGACACTAAAAAATTAAAAAAAAAAAAACAGTAAATAAAGAAATAAAAACGAAGGTATTAGATAACAATTCTCAATTTCTTCAAAATTAATACAAAAATATCAGAACTCTTTAAGGTTCAATTATTAAATCTATGAAAAATTTTTCTGTAATCCGGCTAAATTACCCAATTAATATATAAATTCGATCAAATTTTCCTTTTTTATATTAATATTATTTATTTTTTATTTTTGAAGTTTAATTTTTAATGAACATAATGATATATTTAAATTAAAAATTTTTTCCTTTTATTGATTATGCGGGTCTTTTTTAATTAAGGATAATGTAAATATATCTAAAAAATAGCTTAATTTTCTTTTTCTTTAATTTTTAATATTTCCTTTTTTAAATTAGGAATATCTTTTTTCAAAACCTCCCAAGTTAGATTTAAATCTACTCCAAAATATTGATGAATTAGGATATCTCTCATTCCGGTTATTTGTTTCCATGGTATATTAGGGTATTTTAATTTTATTTTATCAGGTATATTCTTAATGGCTTCTCCTATAATTTCTATACGACGGATTACAGAATCTTGAAGCTGCTTTGAACTCAGAAAATCTTTTTTGGTCTTTTCTTTAGTATATTGTTCGATTAATTCAATGGATTCTAATATATGTTCAATAAAAATTTTTACATCTTTTTTCATAAAATTTTAACCTGCTCACTTAATATTTTTTCTTTTAATAGAGGATGGAGTGAATTATATGTGAGGAGGTCAACTTTAGTATTTAGTAATTCTTCTAATTCAAACTTTAATTGCACAAGATCCAATAAGCTCTTTTTTCCCTTAAACTCAATAAGAATATCAATATCACTATCTTTACCAGCTTCGCCCCTTACTATTGAGCCAAATAGTGATGCCTTTTTTACATCATGCTTTAATAAATAATTCCGAATTTTTTTTTTAATCTCTTCAATTGTGTACATTTTTAATTAAGATTTAAAATCAATTTATTTTCCTATTATCTATTTATTAATTTATCTATTAATTTGTTTTTAAAAGATTATAGGAAACATAATAAATATTATTTTAGGAATTTCTAATCGGCCTATAATAATAGCCCAAATCAGTTATAAAGAGAAAAATTTATATTTATAAATTTGTATAAGTATCCCGATTAATCTAATATTGTGAAAAGTGGAGCTATATGGTTTTAAATGATAAAATAAAAAATGCCCGAAATTTATATGATTTAGCATTAAAGGAATTAGAAGAATCTAAAAATAACCCCAAAAAGCTTAGAGATGCCGCGGAAAAGGCTTGGGGCGCTACAGCTAGTGCTGTTGAGGCGTTAATTGAAGCAAAAACAGGAGAAAAGATTATTAAAGGAAAAAATCGCAGTAGGAGATTAATTGAGTTAGCAGAAGATAGAAAAATCCCAGATCATATTCAAGCCAGATATTTTTCTCGTGAAGATACATTACATGGAGATTGCTTTTATAATGGTATTTGCGAACCAAGAGATAGAATAGAGCGTAGAATTAGAGAAACCAAAGATTTGATTGATGATATTGAAAAATTAATTAAAAAAACATTAAAATAAGTAAATAAGAATGTAAAAAACAGTCTCGAAATTTTTTAATAAATATAGTAAACTAATCGTAATTTTCCTTGCGAATCCATTTTAAATCCAGTCATTTAAAATTTTAAATATTATTTAGGAGTTTTTGAAGTTTTGAGTAATCTCGCACGAGTTGGCACAATTCTACGGCATCTTTTTCGGTATATTCATATATATCTGTTAGTATTTTTTCTAAAAATGATTTTACAGATGTTTCATTCCAGCGGGTTAATATTTCGTCAATATAACCTTTTTTCATTATTGTCTTTCGTATTTTTCGTTATTATTGTATATTTAATAAAGATATGAATAAATTTAAAATAATATAAGAATATATATCCTATAGGATTTATAGAATCTATATCATACATAGGTAATTAATTAATATGACTACAACAATTCAAATTGATGATGATACAAAAAAAAAATTATTTGAAATAAAATTGGAATTAGAAAGGAAAAAAGGGCGTCCTGTAAGCTATAATGAATTAATTAACTTTTTAATTGAAAATCAGATGATTTTTAATATTAAAAAGGTAAATATGAAAGATTTTCGTAAATTTGAGGGAATATTACCCGCTTCTGCTGTAGAAATATATTATAAAGAAAAGAAGAAAGACCTTGAACGGGAAGAACGTATTGCACCTTTAAAAAAATAATCAAATTATTAAAAAATGAATGTTAAAGAGATTATTATAAGTTCTAATAAAATTGTTCTTGATACAGGGGTTTTAATTGAGTATTTTAAAGCGGATCAAAATAAGATAAAGCATATTTTACGGGAAACCTTATTTAATGAGAATTCAAATACAAAAATCTATATGAATTATATTATAAAATCCGAGATATATTATATTTTATGTAGAGCCCTCGGAAAACAAAAAGCAATAGAGTTATTAGATGAAATAGAATCTTTTTTCCTTTTTGAAGAGAGTAAAAAAATATACGAATTAGCCGGGCAAATAAAATGTAAATTTCCAATTTCTCTTGCCGATTGTTATTCAATTGCGACCGGATTAGTTCAAGATTGTCCTATTTTTTTTATGAAGGAAGAAGAATTATCTGAAAATATGGTTAGACGGATAAATCACGAATTTAAAGCAAAAATATATATTATTGATAAAAATAAGTTAGAGTCATAATTGTAAAAAATTATAATTGAATTCACTAGATGTAAAATAACCTTAAAAAATATCGCGTTTTTAGTTTATTAGCCGACAAGAATCATTCGGAAGAGAGG
>CAZVTX010000381.1:0-3171 GCA_964629395.1 uncultured archaeon | reverse complement strand
CTTTTAATGTCTTATTTAATAAATTCATAACTTAATATTTAGCCATCGATATTTAATCAATTGAGATAAATAAATTTAATAACCATTAACATATAAAACTAATAGAGTATATTTTATGAAAAAAAAAATAAATTATAATAAATATCATTAAAACAATTATTATTAATTTATAACCTTTAAAGTTGAGATAATTATGCCCGATTTATTAGATAAAATTGATCAGATTGATTCTTCGGAAAAGGAAATGGCTGCTTTGCAGCAAAAAATAGACAGACTTAATGAATTAGTTGTTAAACAAAAAAAAATTATTTCTGAACAAGAAGCGGTTATCAATGAGCAGAAGAAAAAGTTAGAACGGATGGTTGATGTTCCAGAAGATATTTACGAATTAAAAGAAATTATTGGAACACAGAGAGCTTTATTAAATGAAAAAGAATCCGAATTAGAACATGCTAAAGCAGAGTTAATCCAAACTAAAAAAGAGTTAGAATTAATTAAAAATCAATTAGCTCCCACCCAGAGAAAATTAGAAGAAACTTTTGAGCAAATCGGCCAAATAAAAGCAGAACTAGCCGAAAAAAATTCGGAAATTATGATAAAAAACGAAAAGATAAAATCACTTGAAAATAAAGTAAATGAATTGCAAGCATTTGTAGATAAGCTTCAAGATGAACAAGTTCGCACTCTTACAGATTTAGAGTCTAAACACACCGAACAATTTCAGGCAAAAATCGATAGCTACATGAAGCAAATTGAAGAATTAAAGATGGAAAAAATTCAAGCTATTGATGATCTAAAAACCGAACACCTTAAGCAGATTGAAAAAATTAGAGAAGAACATGCTGCTGAAATACAAAAATTGAAAGAGGAACATATAAAGGAAAAAGCAGAATTAAAAGATCAAATTACAAAATTAGAGTCCGTATTATTGGATAGTAAATTAATTTCAACCGAAAAGATATCTGAAGCTAAAGATCTATCATCAAGATTTAGAGAAATTACCGAAAAATATGAAGAATTAATCCGAAAGGTTGAGGAATTAAGTGAAGAAAAAAGATTATTAGAAGGTGATATTAAACGTTTAAATGAAGTAATAGATGGTTTGAGCACATGGAAGGAGCAAAATAAAGCGAAAATAGAATATTTTGATAAATTATCCATCTTAATGGAACAAGAGCCATTATTTAAAGCCTTTCTTATTATTGAAGAAGTTGGGGGTATAAATTTGGATGACCTTAGAAATGCATTAGGCGTTCCTATGGTTCAAGTTCAAAAATTCGTTCAAAAACTCCAAGAAATCGATTTAATTGAAATTAATGAATTAGGAAAAATAATCGTTAAAAAAGCTGAATGAAATAATTTCCTTTTTCTTTTCTCTTTTTAAAGAATGATTACATTAAAATGAAATAAAATAAGAATAAACTTCTCATTTTCTTTATACTTTTGTGAGCTCTTTATATAAATCCGGTAATATCTTTTTATATTTCCCATCGGGGATTTTTTCTAAAATTTCGGCGGCAATTTTCTTCAATATTTCACGATATTTATTTGGTTTTTCATCTCTGCGTAATAATAATGCAACAACATAGTTTTCTACTGAAATATAGTCATCTCCAACACCGGAAAAAAACGATACAACTTTATTATTCTTTAGGGAAATTGAGGCAAATCCCGGTTTTAATGATTGATATCGATGAGAACTATAAACCTGCGTTAATAAATTATTTGTAATCTTCAAATTCTCGGGATAGAATCCCTCATTAATAGGTCCTATTTCATTATCCCATCTTATTACAAGAATTCCTACTGGCATGTTATTAATTAACCCCACTAAAATAATAAAATATGTTAAGGTATAACTTGATATTTATTTAATAACTTATTCTTATTTATTTATTTTTGGTTTTTAAAATTCATAAATCATTATTAATTGAGAAAGCAAAATTTATATTAAAATATAATATTTTAATAATTATTCCCAATAGAACTAAGAGATTTTATCTCGTGTTAAGATGACGCGAGTGTAAAGATCGATGATCTAGTTCGGAGGGGTTGCCGAGTCTGGTCAATTTTGGCCGGAATTAATTGGAATCGGGTCAAGACTATAGGCGCTGGACTTAAGATCCAGTGGCAAAGGCCAGAATTGCCCGTATGGGGTATTCCCTTAATTCGTGGGTTCGAATCCCACCCCCTCCATATATATTATCTCTCTATTTTTCTAATTTACTATAATTAAAGAAAAATAGATTTAGAAAAATTCAAATTATAATTTTAAGATTGGTAAATTATAAATAAATTCAGAGATAATACGAATTCAAAGTAATTTATTACAAAAGGTTGAGTTGAAATTTCCGAATATTTCACAGTTGCTTTATCGATTGAATATGTTCTGATAACCCACATGGAGTCTCAAGGACTAATCTATTATTATACGGCTCCGGGAATTGATTTTGACCCCCGATTAATAGAATTATTCAGAAGGGCTATTCAATTTAAAGAATTAGACCTACCGATGGCAGAAGGTGATATTGAACAAGCAACCTTAGAAGGAAAATATTTAGTTACACGTGCAGGAAAATATATATGGGTTACAATTATTATTAATCAAAAGCCAACGAGATTCACAAGAGAAGCATTACATTCATTTTCAATTAAATTTGAAAGCCGTTATGGAAGAGAATGCAAGCATTTTTATACTAAATTTAATGGTAATGTTAATATTTTTAAGGAAAATTCGCCAACACGAGAATCCGTTGACAGTATTATTGAAGAGGTTTTTCATATGAATTTAACGCTTCCTCATAAATTGGGCTTTCCTACAGGTAAAAAATTATCTGCAAAAACTAAAAGAATTTGGAATTTAGCAGAAGATTTAGCCCATAAAACGAAAGGTTATGTTTTATTAGGGGCATTATTTACCGAAGCGAAAAAAGAATTAGGATATGATAATAAGGATATTACAGATTCAATTTTCAATTTAGTTCAAGCTAAATATCTACTTCCTATTTCTCTTGAAGAGTTTAAACGTAAATTTGCGAAATAAAATAATATAAAAAAATAAAAAAACTAAAGCTTATGATAATATCTTTTTTTGTTTACTAGTATTATCCCCATTAAAATGCTTATAATGATTATAGCAATATAATAATTCCCAAAGGAAATTGATTCAGA
>CAZVTX010000380.1:0-3175 GCA_964629395.1 uncultured archaeon | reverse complement strand
AGCTAAAGAAGCATCAGATATGATTATCTCCGACGATTCTTTTAATTCGATTGTAAAAGGAATCCATCAAGGTAGAGGTATTTTTGCAAAGATTAGAGCAGTTGTATTCTTTTATATATGCATTAATGTTTTTGAAGGTTTAGTTGCATTTATCTTGGCAGTAGTTCTTGAATATCCATGGTGGACAGATCCTGCATCCCCATATTATATGCAATGGATCTTTTTATCGCTTACCTTGCATACTCTACCTGGTCTAATATTGACATTTGATATTATATCTAAAGATGTAATGAATGAAAAACCGAAGGATTCAGAGGAAATTCTAGCAAAGAATACAATTTATTTAATGTTTGTTTATGGAGGTTTATTAGCTGCTTCAATGATAATTATATATTTCTTACCGCTTACAGGAATTTGGCCCGTTTTTAAAGAGAATATTGAACATGGTGCATTAAACGCCGGATATTTATATACTAAAGAGACAGCAAATTTAATTCCAGCTGCAGTTGAATTAAATGAGGCAAAAGCATTAACTATGTTGATGACAGTACTTTACATCTGTGAATCATTCCTTATATTTCAGATAAGAAGACCTAATAAAAATGTGATTAAACAGTTTATCGAAGATAGCAGTAAATTCATGTATATATTAATCGGATTACTATATTTTGCATTTTTGGCTCTAATGTACATCCCGGGAACACAAGTTACTTTAGCTGCAATGGGTCTTAATTTTATGTTCATGTATCTTACTATCTGGGATTGGTTGGTTTGCATTCTTGTCTCTTTAATTACCATCGGCGGCCTCGAGATATATAAATATATTGCAAGGAAAAAAGGAATCACTTTCTAATTTTTATTTACATTAATTATTTTTAATTATTTTATTTTTAAATCATCTCATTAAATTTTTATAAAATATATTTTAAGAATGAGAAGAGATTTATAAATAATAAATTTAAAAAAAAGTGATACAAATGGGAAAATTTATTACTTCATTAGTAAAATATGAAAAACCCTATGAATCCGTAAAAAAAGCAATTGAACTTGCAAAAGGTCTTGAACATTTACCCGAAGATGCACGGGTTTTCATTAAACCGAATATTGTATATTGGATTAAAGATACACCGTTTCCCAAATGGGGTATGATTACAACTTCAAGAGTAGTAGAAGATGTTGTAAAAATTTTAAATGAAAAAGATGTAAAAGAAATAATTATAGGTGAAGGAACTTTAACCGAAAAACCTAATGATAAAGAGACGCCCGCAGATGCATTTGAAAAATTAGGATATAATAAACTTGCAGAACGATATAATGTTAAAGTTTACAATGTTTTTGAAAGACCCTTTAAAAAAATAAAATTAACAGATGATCTCGAAGCATCTATGAATGCAGATATGCTGGAATCAGATTTTCTCGTAGATATTCCTGTCTTAAAGACTCACGCTCAGTGTATGGTAAGTTTAGGAATAAAGAACCTAAAGGGATTAATTAATATTCCCTCAAGGAAAAAATTTCATAGTGCAGATGAACATAAAGATCTGGATTATAATGTAGCACAACTTGCAAATAAAATACCTCCTTCTCTGACTATTATAGATGGAATTTATACACTTGAAAGAGGGCCTGCAATGGATGGAAGGGCATATAGAAAAAATATTTTAGTAGCGTCTTCGGATATCCTTTCAGCAGATTTAGTAGGCGCTAAATTACTCGGAATCGAGCCATCAACGGTTCCACATCTTGCTCAAGCTGCAAAAGATCGAAATCGTCCCGCAGATTTATCTGATGTTGAAATAGTTGGCGAAAAAATTGATGATTTAGCATCTCCTCATGAATGGGATTATATTTATGCCGATAATGATACAATTCCCTTACCTTATAAAAAAGCTGGTATCACAGGAATCAAATATCATAAATATGATAAAACAATGTGCACATATTGCAGCGGATTAAACGGAGTTTTATTGATGGCAATTAAAAGTGCTTGGAAAGGAAAACCATTTAATAATATCGAAATCCTTACAGGAAAAGTTATGGAACCAACACCGGGAATGAATGTTACAATTTTAGTAGGGCAATGCCAATATCTTAAAAATAAAGATAATCCAAATATTAAAAAATTAGTCGCAATTAAAGGATGTCCCCCAAAAATAGAAGATCTCAGAGAAAAACTTAAAGAAGCAGGAATTCGGGTTCCCGCTTATTTTTTCAAAAATATTGATAAGGGGCCCCTCTTATTTCTGGAAAGATATAAAGGAAAATCTGAATTTGATGAATCCTTTTATAAAATAAAATAATAGATTTTAGAAATTTATTTATTAAATTTTATTCTTTTCTAAATTTCTGACCGCAAATTGGGCAATAAATTGCATCAGATTCTCTTTCATAACCGCAATACTCACAATATCCTACTGTTTTCGGCTCTTCTAAAACGGGATGAAGTATTTGAGGTTTAACCGGTGCTGTTTTAGGTTCAAGTTGGAATTCTTCTGCAGAAGAATCAATAGGAGCCGCAATTGGTGTTGGATGTGATATTTTACTAATATCAGTTTTTACTTTAGTCTCTGCCCTCGCCTTTACTACTAAACCAACTACGCATGACAATATACAAATTGCTATAATAATAATTATTATAATTGTTTCTAAATCAATTCCGGAATATCCGCTCCAAACTAATTCATATTTTAATGCAAGTTTTCCATCATAATAAATCGAATGAGATTTTTGAGTTCCATCGGAATTGTATTCAATTACAATTGTATCATGTTGGCCTATTTTTGTAAAATTCATAATAAAAGAAGTTCCATCTACATAAAAAACCGTTTTATTAACCGCAGGAATATTTGAATAAAATTCCTTTAAAAAATTTTCAACATCTTTAGGAACAAAAATTAAAGAATAATTATAACTTTTATCAACAAACCAGTCATCTGCCAGAAGTTTAGGATCTGCGCATATATTTAAATATAAATAATCAGTATCATCATAATTATATTTATCTTTATCTAAGTTTTTACCTTTATAATAATCAAAATTAATTTGCCAATATGAATCATAATCAGAGATAGAATCAATATCATATCGAATTTGATCACCTTTTTCATTTTCAGTAATGCTGTAATCATATCCTTTAGCATAATTGTAAAGATACATAGTTAAATTATCATCTACA
>CAZVTX010000379.1:0-3205 GCA_964629395.1 uncultured archaeon | reverse complement strand
AGAGATGTTCCAGAAATCATTATAAAGGTGATATTTACTTTAATCATAAAAAATATATGCGTAAAGAACTGAGGGAATTAGAATTGTCCGATAATGTTACGCATAGTTTTGATATTTTTCAGTTAAATGCCCGTTATATTATTTTAAGATTGTTTAAATTAAAATCCGGCACAGATGAGATAAAGGAACGATACGTGTTATTAAAGCCTAAGCCTGACGTTGATAAAATCAATATAGTTGATTTTATTTCGGCTAAGGACATTAATATCTTATTCGATTCTGCGGGAATAAATGAGAATTCACTAGTTTTAATACATCAAAAGTTTAGCTGTTTAGTTTATAATTGGAATCTATTAAAGAAGTACAATTTTGTTACTACGAATAATATTAATCATGAATTGCTTAAAAGATGGACTTATAGGCATGTTAGGAGAGCTCTATTAGGCATTGGTCCAAAAGATCGTTATATAGACAATAAGGATTCATTGGAGAAAATATTTCTACGCTTAAATAAAAGCAATTCTGATAATTATGTCATTGTCAATAAGATTAAATTAAAACAGCTTAATCATATTAAGTCTAAAAAAATAATTGCACAATATCCCTTTATTATAGAGCCTGATGAGCAAATTTTTGAAAATTTTCAGAAAATATTTCCGAAGCCTTTATCCAAATCCTATTATGTTTCAAGAAACGGTCTATTGCAGAGACATATTTGGAAAGTTCTTAGTTCGGGGAGGAATTTTCTTGCTAATTTAACAGGAAACCAATTATGTGCTTTGAATAGTTCTTTAAATTATCTCCTCTTTTTGGAGCAACTTTCCGGTATAATCGGTGCTTCATATCTTAAAACATTTTATAAAAAATATAATGATTTTATTTGCAGAGTATATAAAGATATTGAGGTCGTTTGGCGTAAGATGGACGATGATCTTCTTACTACATGTATTATTTTTTTAATGCTTCGTCCTAAAATTGATTATAATGATTCTATTAAACCATCAAATGTCAAAGAGATTTCTGAACTTCTAATAGATATTTATTGGGAGCGAAAAGATCCTGTTGAAAATGCATGTATTCAAATATTGGATATTCTTATTGATAGAAAGAAGTTAAAGAGTTATAATGTTGTACGCCAATTTATCTGTACTGTAATCGGAAATTTAATACTCATATTTCCACAATTACTTAAATGTATTAAGTTCAAATTAATTTTACTGCTCAAAGCTCACGATAAATTACAATTATTTACAGCAATTTCAATTATTTTCTATGGAACCGATAAAAGGTATGAAAATAAGTATGCAAAACAAATAATCACAGACAATTCATATGATATCATGAATACTTATTTCAATAGGATGAGTTATGATCCTTTTTATTTAGCAAGAATTCATTATATATGGGGCTATTATAGTCGAAATAATCATAATTCCATAAATCTTGTGGAGGATTTAATTATTCACAATGTAAAACGGAAAAAAAAATTATATAAAGGTGTTAAAAATCCCCTTTCTTATTTTGGAACCTTTTTATCTTTTAGAATTAATAGTCGTTTATTATTTCAGTTCAGAAAAAATTTATTTTATAAAGGTTTTGAAATATTAGAGCATGCTACGAATGATATTACAAAATATAATGCATTACTCCTAATTGAAGCTTTTCAGTATCATTTCGATTTTAGCAAGTCTCAACTTCAGAAAATTAATCAGTTACGAATTTATTCAAATTCTTCAATCCAGAAAATTGCGGAAAAAATTATAATAAAACGTTCCTTACGTATTTGTTTTCCAAAATTCCCTTCCTTGAAAAAATGAATAATAATTATTTTAAATTCATAGAATTAAATCTTAATATGTAAAAAATTGAAATAAAATTTAATTTGAGAGAAATACTGATTAGTGTTTTAATATTGTTAAAAAGGAATATGATTAATTGTTATGGCTAAAAAAGATAATGAGAGGGTTGGATTTGCCAGGATAAAACGTGTGATTTGTCCCCATTGCGGTAATTTATGTTATCCTGAGACAAAATTTTGTAGATGCGGGGAACCTTTACCTTCCCTTAGAAGCACGTTTTCAACAAAAAAGTTAGGGGTCTTGAGTTCAGATAGCAGTTTTCCCGGTATTGATTATATGAAAAAGATTGAAGCTCACATTAATAAGAAAATTCCGGAGAAGGATAAGTTAAGTCAAAATCAATTCGGTGTAAAAATCAAGAATAATCGCTTAATTGGATTTTCATTACCTAATATTAGATTAAAATCATTGCCCCCTTTATATGAAACAATACCATCTATTCGATTTGTATTTTTAATACATAATAATTTTGATAAAATTCCTGAATTGCTACGTTATATGCCAAATCTTAATTTACTTCGATTAGATTATAATAAGTTAACTTCTTTATCGGATGTTATAGGACATTTAAAAAACTTAATTTCATTAGGATTGAATTCAAATTCTATTAATTATCTTTCCGAATCAATTTCAGAGCTGAGGTCTCTTAGAAAGTTATTGCTTAGGAGAAATAAACTTACATCGCTTCCAAAATCCATCGGTTTTCTGAGTTCATTAGAAAAATTAGACTTGAGATCAAATCAATTGCAATCGATACCGAATTCTTTTGGTAATTTAAAGAATTTAAAATATTTGGATTTAAGTTCAAATCAATTAGAGGAGGTGCCGGAAACATTAGGAAATTTAAAATCTTTAGAGTATTTAAATTTAAGTTATAATAAATTGAGGGCTATACCTAAATCGTTAGGAAATTTAAAAAATTTATGTATTCTTGATTTACGAGCGAATTACTGGATAAATATCCCGAAATCAATTAGAAAATTAGAACAAAGCCAACTCAAAATTCTTTATTGAGAAAATTTAAGTATATCGAAAAAATTATAAAATCTATAATAGATAAGGTAAAATTAGGATAAGCCATGGTTAAATTTGGGGTAATTTAATTTTTGATTAATGCGAAGTGCACAATATTTTCCGCACATAGAGCATTCTTTTTGATTTTTAGGATGTTTTTTAAGGAATTCTTCGGGATCTAAGCAATATTTTAATTGATTTTCCCAATTTTGGATTATTCTATTTTTTGCCAATTCAAGGTCATTATTAAAGAGATGATTTAGACCAAATTTTAGAGAATCACCAATATGGGCGGCAATTTTATATGCAATTAATCCTTCTTTGATATCATC
>CAZVTX010000378.1:0-3209 GCA_964629395.1 uncultured archaeon | reverse complement strand
TATTAAAGAGGCAGATGCAGTAATCATCGTGGTCGGCTATACACATAGAGATGAGGGAGAATATGTTGGAAATAAGGGTGGTGATAGAGATTCTCTCAGATTAAGACCTAATGATGAGATTCTAATTAAAGAGATTTCTAAAATTAATTCAAATTGTATAGTCGTTTTGGAAGGCGGTAGCGCTATAATTATGGAAGAATGGAAAGATGATGTAAAAGCGATTTTAATGGCTTGGTATCCTGGAATGGAAGGAGGAACTGCTATTGCGGAAATTATTTTCGGAAAGGTGAATCCGAGTGCGAAATTACCGATAATATTTCCAAAATCGCAAGAACAGCTTCCTTTTTTCGATAAAAAGGTAAAAATCATTGAATACGGCTATTTTCACGGCTATAGACTTTTGGATAAAAATTCTGAAGAACCGGCTTTTCCATTCGGGTTTGGACTTAGTTATACAGATTTCTCATATTCTAATCTAAAATTAGATAAAGAAATTTATAATGAATCGGATTTAATTATAGCCAGCGTTGATATCGAAAATAAAGGGAATTATGATGGCGAAGAGATTGTTCAATTATATGTGGGTTATAAAAATTCCGCTGTTGAACGCCCAATTAAAGAACTTAAAGCTTTTCAAAAAATTTTCATTAAAAAGGGAGAAAAGAAAACGGTTAATTTAGAGTTTAAAGCAAAAGATCTCGCATATTTTGATGAAAATGAAAATAAATGGATTGTTGAAAAAATAGAATATATAATAGGCGTTGGGCCTTCTTCACGAGATTCAGACCTTATAAAAGCTAATTTTAAGATTAACTAAAGCAAAATTGAAATTAACAAGAATCATTATTTTTTATAATTAAATTATTTTAAATTTTCAAATGAATTCAAAACAAAACAATTCTAATTTTCTTAAAGCTTATGAGAGAGCTTTATTATTAGGTTGCGGATATACTTATGAGGATCTTGAAAAGCCTAGAGTTGCTATTGTAAATTCATGGAATGAAATCAATCCAGGACATATCCATCTTAGGAAATTAAGCGAAGTAATAAAAGATAGTATAAGAAAATCGGGTGGCACACCGATGGAATTTAATACTATTGCTTCTTGTGATGGAATTGCAAATTCGGGAAATTTCTCTAAATATATTTTACCCACAAGAGAAATAATTGCTGCGTCTATTGAGTGTACAGTTAAAGCATATAATTTTGATGGGATGGTAATGTTATGTTCTTGCGATAAAATAATTCCGGGAATGCTTCTTGCAGCTGTTCGTTGCAATATCCCCACAATTTTTGTTACAGGTGGTGTTATGAAAGCTAAACATTTTACAGAAGGACCCTTAAAAGGAAAAACCTTCGTTACATCGGATATTAAAGAAGCAATTGGTCAATATAATGCAGGAGTAATTTCAGAAGAAGAATTTAAATTAATAGAATCAGAAACTTGCTGTAGTCCAGGTGCTTGTAATATGATGGGAACAGCAAATACTATGGCTTGTATTGTTGAAGCTATGGGGTTATCCTTGCCAACATGTTCTACTATGAGTGCTGTAAGTCCAGAACGAGAAGATTTATGCCGAGAAAGCGGAGAACATATAATAATGCTAATAAAAGAAAATATTAGAGCACGTGATATAATTACAGAAGCATCTATTATGAATGCAATTAAAGTAGCTATTGCTTTTGGAGGATCTACCAATATGATTTTGCATATGTGTGCGCTTGCAAATGAAATTGGTCTAAAAATAGATCATTTCATTTTTAATAAATTAAGTAAAGAAATACCTCTTTTAGCGAAATTTAAACCTGCTTCTGAATATAATTTAGAAGATTTTCATGATGCTGGAGGAATTCCCGTCTTAATGAAAAAAATGGCATCACGTTTGAATTTATCAACTCTAACCGTCTTAGGCTTAAAATTAGGTGATTTTCTTGAATTAATTGAAATTAAAGATTATCAGGTTATCAGAAACTTAGAAGATCCTATAGAGCAAGAGGGGAGTATTGCAATTTTAAAGGGTAATTTGGCACCAGAAGGAGCAGTAATAAAACAAAGTGCGGTAAGCCCTAAAATGAGATATCATAAAGGACCCGCTAAAGTATTTGAATGTGAAGAAGATGTAAAAAAAGCACTATTAAATAAAGAAATAATTCCAGGAGATGTTATCGTAATTCGTTATGAAGGACCAAAAGGTTCACCTGGTATGCGTGAAATGTCCATTCCTGCTGCTATGCTTGTAGGCATGGGCTTAGGTGAATCAGTGGCGATAATTACAGATGGGAGGTTTTCAGGCGCTACAAGGGGTCCTTGTATAGGTCATGTATGCCCCGAAGCAATAGAAGGTGGTCCGATTGCTATTGTTGAGGATGGAGATATTATTGAGATTGATATTAATAATCGTAAATTAAATATACTTTTACCGGAGGATGAGATCTCAAAACGATTGAAAGAATGGAAAAAGAATCGTCATTCACCTAAAATAAATACTGGTTTTTTAAAGACCTATACTAAGCTCGTATCTTCAGCCAGATATGGTGCACATTTTTACTAAGAGCAATTGGTTTTGGAGATTTATATGCCTATAAATATCTGCATTCTTCAAATGATTCTTACGATAAAATAGATTTTTATATTTTAGAGAAAATAACTAAAATAGTAATCAAAATCATAAAAAATATCTTATTGATGATTAAAAATGAAGAGGTCTGAGATAAATAAAATAATAATAGACGCAATTGAAACATTGAAAGAGCATAAGTTTTATTTGCCGAAATTTGCATATTGGAGTTTAGAAGATTGGAAATCGAAAGGAGAAGAAATTAGAGAGATTATAGATAATCAAATGGGATGGGACATTACTGATTTCGGAAGCGGAGATTTTTCAAAAAAAGGGCTCGTATTATTTACTATAAGAAATGGAAATTTAAAAGATATAGAAAAAGGAGGCAAAAATTACTGCGAAAAAATAATGATTGTCAAGGAGGGCCAACTTACACCCATGCATTATCATTTCCAAAAAAATGAAGATATTATAAACCGTGGTGGCGGAAATTTACTTGTACAACTTTATAATAAAACGGATGATAATAAATTGGCAGATTCAGATGTTATAATTTCGATGGATGGAATAAAATATACTTTTAAAGCGGGCACAGTAGTAAAGCTTGAACCAGGAGATTCTATAACAATACCCTCTTACTTATATCAT
>CAZVTX010000377.1:0-3213 GCA_964629395.1 uncultured archaeon | reverse complement strand
GCAAAGAATTTATTATTAAAAAGCATATATTATTTTTTATAATTGATGAAAAATTCTTATGATTGCTACATTATGGATTATACTTCTGAATTCGATGCTACAGAGATAATCGAGAAATATAAAGGGACTAAATTGGAAGATCATTTCCCTAACAGTAAAATTATTTCAAATGAAATGGGAAATTTTATGCAAATTAAATGGGAAGTTGATTTCAATGATTTTAAATTAAATATCTCTAAAACTAAAAGAAGTATTATCCATAATTTAAAAGTTGTTAATTATATAGGTAATTATTTTGATAATTATTTTCGGGGTCGTGGTATCAAAAATTTATATGATTTATTACATCACATAAAATACAATAAATCGGCGAAAGAGATTTTAGAGCAAATTAAAAATAAGGACTATAAAAAATTGAGCAAAAATCGTGAAATTTCTGACATAGAATTAAGTTTCTGTTTTAACATAGAGGATTTTCTTTTTATTGATATAGAAACCTTGGGAATTCATGATAGTCCCATTATAATTATCGGTATTGGTTATTTTCAAGATGATAAATATATTATAGAAAATTTAATTGCGCGTGAACCTGAAGAGGAAATATCGATGCTGGAATATTTCAAAGATAATATTTTACCCCATTTTAAATGCTTTATAAGCTACAATGGAAAAACATTCGATATCCCTCAAATTTCCAATAGATTGTTATATTATTTTGATGAAAATCCCCTAATTTCAGAAGAAGATACGCCCTATGAGGACATAAATACTTTATATCATCATATTGATTTATGTTATAGTTGTCGAAAATTATTTAGAGGAAAATTAAACGAATTTTCTTTAACTTCAATTGAAAATAATGTGATTAATATAAAGAGGGATAATGAATTGCCGAGTCATATGATCGGCTTTTGTTATCGACGATATCTTGAAGATCCTGAACGTTTTATTGGCTTAATGAAGGAATGTATCGAGCATAATTATTATGATTTATATTCTTTACCTTTAATATATGGGGAATTATTAAAAGCGATTTAATAATAGATAAATAATATTAATTATTCGCTAATTTTTATTAGAGATATTATATAATTTAATTTATGTATGAGAAACTTAATGATTACGATGTAACTTTTGAATCTTATAATTCCTTAAATAAAAAATTACATTCATTAGAAGAAAAAATTAAGCAGAAACGCTGTTTTTTGGGTTTTGATGGTTATGTTGATTCCCTTTATTCAATTGTGAAGACCCGTGAGGATGCACAGCATTGGACCCGAATGGATAGTATGAAGACATTTGGAGAATTAATTGCAAGTGTAGCAGGAAGTTCCGCAAACATAGAACGTGTTCTTAAGCGTAGGATTTCGGGAGGATTTGCCCCCAATTCCTGTAAGGCGATTAGCTCATTAGGAATGCATGTAACATTAGTAGGTGCTTTAGGTTATCCTATTATTGATGATACTTTTAAACCTCTCGTGGATTCTCCTATTATTGATGTTATCTCATTTGCTAATCCAGGTGAGACAGCAGGACTCGAGTTTGATGATGGTAAAATCATGTTAACCGATTTTGAGAATATTTTGGGTATAAATTGGGATTTAATTGTAGAAAGAGTTGGCTTGGATAAATTGATTGAAATTTTTAAAAATTCAGACGTTTTAGGATTCGGACATTGGTCTTTAATTCCGAATATGGGCGATATTTGGACGCATTTAGTAGAAGAGATATTTCCTTCGCTTAATAGTAAGGATTTGAAAAGAAAATTATTTTTTGTCGATTTGGCGGATATTAAAAAGAGAACTAAAAAAGATATTCTATATATGCTTGAACAATTAGGTGAAATTGATAATTATTTACATGTAATGCTGAGTTTAAATGACCAGGAGGCGATTGATATATCAAAAGCACTAGATGATGTGAAAGACATTGATCCTACAAGAGAAAATTTTGCAGATTACATAGAAGGGGGTAAAAATATAAATGAAAAAGTAAATATCTCTTATTTAATAATTCACTCACCCCATTTTGCAACGATTTCTACAAAAGATAATCATTTTTGGGTTACTGAAGGTTTCACTTCCAAGCCCCGTTTTACAACTGGTGCTGGTGATCATTTTCATTCAGGAGCTGCTGTAGGCTTAATATGCGATTTAACGCCTCCAGAATCGATTCTATTGGGAAATGCATTAACCGCAGTATTTGTTAGAACGGGTAGCTCGCCCGATTTTAAGACATTGTCCCAATTTATTGCTAAATATATGTATTATATTGAAAATGACGATCCTAATTTTTCTTAATTTTAGGAATAATTATTATGATTCCGTCATCGATAGCAAATAAAAATTTGGAAAAATTTGGACACTAATACATTCATAACATAAACATTTATATTTAAAAAGGTTTTAGGATTAGGTAAAAAGGCTGAAAAGTATGCAGACGGCGGGAGTTTTAAGTATCAGCGAGGAGGCAGAATAACTAGGCGTGTACACCAAGATTTTATAGCGAGGGGATAAGAGGGATATTTTAAAACCGTCTTTTGAGATAACGGGGTTTCACAGAAGGTATGATAGGCGTGATATCTCTAAGAACATGGAAAAAAGGGTAGTGAGGGGTATAGCAGAATTAGGGGCCAAAGAGAAAAACAATCGGGGGACATCAAAAAAAGATGTGCGCTCTGTGGGCGGGTACCATCATCAAAGCAGAGAAAGGAAGGCGATCTTGAGAAGCAAATCGGAAAATTAAGGGGTTACAGCAGAGAGCGGGACTACAGCGTGGTAATAGAATACAGAGATATAGGATCGGGAATAAATGACACCAGAGGGGGGCTCATGCGGCTTTTAAAAGACGCCGCAAATAATAAGTTTGATGTGGTGGTCGTAAATTATAATGACCGGCTGGCGAGGTTCGGGATTAGGATCATCGAGGAATTCTTATCTCTCTCCAAAAGGAATAATCGGATATTTTAGATATGTTGTCAAAATCTTAATTAGGACATTTTTAAAATATCAATATAAGTTATTCAAACTATTTTTAAAAAATTGTTATGAAAAATTAATCTTTAAATACTTTATTAACAAAATAATTGATATAAAAATCTAATGTCAAAATTGTGGTAATTATACCTTTTAGGTGTTATAATACTTTTTTATTTAAAATTTTTTTTAGCAATTTTTGAATGCTTTTTGCCTCGTGTATCCAGATTATTCACTA
>CAZVTX010000376.1:0-3220 GCA_964629395.1 uncultured archaeon | reverse complement strand
AAAAATAAAATTAAACTTTCCGCTGATGAGTTCTCTTTTGCATTACAAAATTTTACGGAAGAAGCTCCCGGACAAAAACTTGATTCAAAAGTTCTTGAAAATTTATATCATGATTTAAAAGAATCATTTGATTATAAAAAAGGAGGATTCGGAAGGGCTCCAAAATTTCCTACTCCGCAAAATTTATTATTTCTTTTAAGGTATTGGAAGCGAAGTAAGCAACATTATGCCTTAGAAATGGTTGAAAAAACCTTAATTGCCATGAGAAATGGCGGTATTTACGATCATATTGGATATGGCTTCCATCGTTATTCTACCGATTCGGATTGGCTGGTACCGCATTTTGAGAAAATGTTATATGACCAAGCATTAATAGCATATACATATTTAGAAGCTTTCGAAGCGACAAAAAACATATATTATGCAAACATCGCCCGTGAAATTTTTACTTATGTTTTGAGAGATATGAAATCGTCCAATGTTGGTTTTTATTCCGCCGAAAATGCTGATAGCGAAGGAGAAGAGGGAAAATTTTATATATGGGATCTTAAAGAATTAAAAGAGATCTTATCTGAAAAAGAGTATAATATAGCTAAGATTGTATATAATGTTAAAGAGGAAGGGAATTTCCATAAAGAATCTTCTGGTCGCAAATCTAGCCGTAATATTCTACATTTATCAAAAAGCCTCCAAGAATTAAGTGCTGAATTAAATATTGAAATAAACATTTTAAAAGAAATTCTTAAAAAAATAAGGATAAAATTATTTAATGCAAGAAAAAAACGTGCTCATCCATCTAAGGATGATAAAATACTAACAGATTGGAATGGTTTGATGATTGCAGCATTAGCTAAGGGATATGACGTTTTAGGCGAGAAAGCATATCTCGATGCTGCTGAAAAAGGGATAAATTTTATTTTAATAAATCTCAGAGATAAAAAGAGCGGTACACTTTATCATCGTTATAAGGATGGCGAAGCTAAATTTTCAGGCTTTTTAAACGATTATGCTTTTTTGATTTGGGGATTAATCGAATTATATGAAGCTTCATTCAAACAAAAATATATAGATATTGCATGCGAGTTGATGGACTTTATAATTGAACATTTTTGGGATAATGAAATTGGCGGCTTCTTTTTTACACCTGATAATGGAGAGCATATTATTATAAGACAAAAAGAAATTTATGATGGTGCAATTCCGTCGGGAAATTCAATTTCTTTTTGGAATCTATTAAGATTAGGTGAATTAATGGGAAATACTGAATATCTGGAAAAGGCAGAAATATTGAGTATTGTTTTTGCCGATAAAATAAGAGAATATCCTGCTGCTTATGTTTATTTCATAATAGGGTTAGATTTTGCATTAGGCCCTATAATTGACATTACATTGAGAGGTGAGCTTATGCAAGAATTAATCTCAAATGCTTTAAAAATAATTCAAGGATATTATTTACCGAATAAAATAATCAAATATGAAGAATCAAAAGAAGAAACTTCCTTGACGATATGCACGGATAGAACATGTTCAATACCAATTACAGATTTAGAACAATTTGAAAACATTTTAAAAACGCTTTAATTTTTATAAAAGATTAATTTTCTGTAAAAAAACTTATATATTTGATTTTACATATTTCCCATATGGCAAATATTACTTTTAGTGTAGATGATAACTTACATCGGAAAATGAAAGAGCATCCTGAAATTAAATGGACGGAAATTTTAAGAAGAGCTATTATTGATTATTTAAAAAAAATAGAGGAAATTGATATTATATCCATGAAAGATTTTAGAAATAAATTTGAACCGGATATACTGAGAATATTAGATGAATTAGACGAGAAAAAAGAGATTGAATTCACGGAAAAGGTAAAAAAATTGGATGATGAAAGATTTCAGAAAATAATTGAATTAGAAAAAAGTGACTAATAAATGTGGATGCTTGATACTAATGCTATAATAAAATGTCTTAAGATAGATAAAAATATATTTTTAAACAAAAAAGACTTATTTACAACAATTTTCACTACTTTAGAGCATCCTCCTAGTATAAATGAAGAAAATATTAAGGTAATTTATCCACAAAATTTTCATTATGAACGAGCATTTAGATATGCATTATTATTAAGAAAAAAAGGAATTCCAATACCTATAATTGATCTCCTAATTGCTACAATTACAATAGATAAAAATTTTATCTTAATTTCTGATGATGGTCATTTTAATTTATTTCAAAAAATTGAACCACGCTTAAAAATAATAAATGTTAATGATTTTATAAACCAAATATTAATTTAATTAATTACTATATCAAAATTCTTAAATTCATTTAAGAGATTTAATTTCTCATGATATAGTATGCCTTTTATTCCTAAAGAGGCTGCAGTTTTTACGCATTCAGGAGAATCATCAATAAATAAAGATTCGTTTGGTATTAAATTATATTTGTTGATTAGAAATTGATATATTTCTTTTTCAGGTTTAATGTAATGAATTTTAAAAGAAAGAACGATTCCATCGAATATTTCGAAGAAATCATATTTATTTTTAACAAAAATAAAGGCCTCTCTAATGAAATTGGATAAAACATAAAGTTTATAATCATTTTGCTTCAATTTCGGTAATAATGAAACATTTTCTTGAATAGGCGTAAGCATTTCCCAACAATGTTCAAAAAAAGGGATAAGTAAATCCGCTTCTTCAGGATAATTTTTTAGAAAAAAATCAAGCGCCTCATCTTGGCTAATAATCCCCCGATCCATTTTAAGCCAAGTTTCCGTTCCAATAATTTTAGATACAAATGTTTCGATTCTCGCTCTGTCTTGCGTAAATCTTAATAGAAATTGCCTTGGCTTGAAGTTCAATAATACATTTCCTAAATCAAAAATAATATTTTTAATCATAAAGCAAATCTAAAGATAATCAATATTATATTAAAAAATGAGCAATTAAAAAAAAAGGATAGTTAAAATAAAATAATAATGAAGAGGGCTTTTATTCTTGCTTTATAAATATTTTTCTCATCCAATCAGGTAAAATAAATCCCCCATAAAATTCGATAGAGCTCGTAATTAATATAATTCTTGCAATAACGAATCCATAAGGAAATAATGCATCAATGGCAGCACCAATTGTGAAAGAGATAAAGGCAATAATGATTAATTTTAATCTTTTTTTTCATCGTATTTTTTCAAATTATTAAATTTTAATATAATGAC
>CAZVTX010000375.1:0-3240 GCA_964629395.1 uncultured archaeon | reverse complement strand
GAATTTAATTAAAAAATAGAAAAAATTCAATAATTAAAATTTATTCTCTTTTTAAGCCTTTCGATAACCTAAATCGACCATCATTCCATAAACAACGCCCAATACGATATTTCTAAAAACTTCTGAGAATTCACTTTTAATGTCCGTTCTTTTAGTAAGAAAGGGGGTTATTTTTTCTACTATATATTTAGTTTCGGGTTTCTCATTGTAATATTTAATTATTAATTCCCTAAACTCGTTCATGAAGTTTTTATGTTCTTCCATTATTTTTTGAACGTTATTTTCTCCGTTGACGACTCCGTAATGACCAAATCCCGCTTGCTTAGGATTTAATTTTCGCAAATTTTCGACTGAATTCATATATTCTCTAAAATTAAAGTAAATCGGCATTGAAGTGGGCGTTGTTACTAATTTTGAGGAATGATAAAGGGTTCCTATGGCTTCTCCAAAAAAAATGAATTCTTGAATCCCATTTCTGACGAATAAAATACTCTGATGATCGGGAGTATGACCGGGTGTTTTAAGAACCGACATTCTAATTTTGGAACCATTTAACTCAAAAGTTCCATGAATCTCTAAATTATTTATATCCTTTCCAAATTTATTCGATGGTTCAATTATCTTAAAAGCATCTTCCTCAATAGGCTTCATAACTCCGATTAAATTTCCATAAGTCCGTTTACCTCGATTTAAGTGTTCCTCAAAATCATTCAATAATTCCATCGTCTTTTGATTTGTTAATATTTTCACTTCTGGATTCTCTTTTTTTATTTCTTCATATAACTTCCACATACCGCCATTATGGTCAAAATGATGGTGCGAAGTTAGGAGATATTTAATTGAGGTTTTCGAAATATTATGTTTCTTTAGATATCTTAACATCCATTTGACATTTAAAGAGGATCCACAGTCCATAATCACCGAGCAATCATCAAATTCCGCAATATATCCTGATAGAATATGTCTTCCGCCAAAACCGTGTAAATCTACTAGATGAATAAAATCATTTACTTTACCTTGGTCTATAATGATTTTTTCATTAATATTCATTAAGTTTTAAATAAATAGATTTATAATAAATGTTGGCGATTCTTTTATTTAATTTATTTATAAAAATCGAAATCGAGTTAATGAATAATGATTGAAAAAGATCAAATTTTTTTCATATATGTTATTGCTTTAATTTTTAGCGCATTAGGCGCAATCTTATTGCTTACAACACCTTTCGTATGGAGTTCTTATGGTTATTATGCAGGCGAATATTATGGAACTGTCTATTATGATGAGGCGATAGGTGTTTGGACACCGGTATATGGCGGTTTAATAGGATTTGTTGCCTTTCTCTTAATCATATGCACAATAATCGCAATTTTAGAAATAATGAAACCAGAAATAACGCCTGATTATTTATTATTATTGGGAATAGTGATCTCCTTTTTTGCTTTTATTTTAGTTATTGGAGGTGTTGGAGTGGCCTTGGCACTTGGAGCAAGTGATCCTGATGCTGGCTTTTATGGAGGATTATTAGGAAGCTTGGTTACGGGGCTCTGTTTTGCTTATATAAAATTTAAGTTCTAATATTCTTTTAAATTATATGATTAAGCTAAAAATTAATCAGATTATTGTATCTTAGAATAATATAATATTTTTTTCTTTTTAATTGCTTAAATTTATAGAAATTAATGAATTAGCATTAATTTTCATTAAATTAAGTAATTGAAAAATTAAAAAAAATTTTAAAATGAGGTTTAAATTTTGGAATCTTGAAATAATTATCGGATAAGAATTCCCCCAATAATTACAAGAATTCCGGCAATTAAACCCAGCCATAGACCGCCAAATATTATTAATAATATCCCAAAAATCAACTCTACAACGAGATTCATAGGAATCGGATCCCCTGGTCTTAAAACACTTAGTAAAATAGCAATAGAAATAAGAATTACGATGATACCATATATAATTCCCATTCCGCCCCCTGCTAAGACTGCTGAAGCGCCTCCGATTAAGCCTGTAATACCAATAAATAGACCAATTAAACCGCCGATAATTATCAATAATTTTGCTAATCCTTCATTATCTTTTTTTCCCATAATAATCAACATTTTATTTGATAAGGATAAAGACTTTCGGTTATATTAAAAGTTTCTACTAATAAATCATAAATTTTATCTTATTCTCAAAAACTAATAATTTAAAATATAAAGTTTTTAATATGGAGTAATAAAGTTTCTTAAATATCTATTAAGTTTGAAAATTTAATGAAAGAGGTTTAAAATTTGGCGAGAAAAAAAGATAAGAAAAAGCATGAAGAACCTGAATTCGAAGAGGAAGAAATATACACTACAACTGAATCTACAACTGAATCAACAACAGAAATATCTACAACTACAGAAGGTCAAGTTATTTTAAAGGAAGGGTCTGAAGAAGGTTTATCTGCTCAAATCAATGTTATTGAACAAGTTAATATTGAGCAAGATCATGATTTAAATGTAAAAACGATAAATTTTGACGGCAAATTAGAAATCAGAAATCCCAGCACATTGGACAGAATTTGGGATATTAAAGTTAAATTTGCGGATGTATCAAAAACTAATCTTGAAAGTGATGAGATATATATTCGTGAACTTGGAACCGATGAGGAAAACAATGTTGATTCGAGGGAATTTGCGATAGAAGGGGAGGCAGAAAATCTACTATTAGTTAAAGAATTTGTATCTACTTTACCCGAAGCTTATGAAAATTGGAATATCTCTGATTTAGAAAAAGAGATGTTAAAGGAGAAAACTGAGACTTTAGAGGGTAATGTAGAAGAAGATGAAAATGAATCTGATTCAGAAACAATAACCGAAGAAGAATTACCAATTGAGTCATTTGGAATAAGTATTAATAAAGTAAATAATGTTATGATGTTGATTGCTGTCCACAATCTTTTTGATAAACCGGTAAAAGAACTAAAAATTATTAAAAATATCCCTACAGAATTTGAAAATGTTGCAATTATGGATAGTTCAATTGGCAATGCTGAACAATCCGGTGATCAAATTATATGGACAATAGACGAATTAGAGCCCAATATTACCCAATATCTTAAAATTTCTGCAGAAATCCAAGTTAGCACAAAAGATCCCGTTAAAACAGGAATAATTGAAGTAACTTATAAATCAGAATCATCGTTTACAGGAGGTTTAGAAGTAGAAAATTTTGAGGCTTCTACAAGAAGCCGTTTTACTATTGATG
>CAZVTX010000374.1:0-3271 GCA_964629395.1 uncultured archaeon | reverse complement strand
ATTTGCGCAACCCGATGGATCTAAACCTCCTAATTCATCTAAAATTTGCTTAGGAATTGGATTATTGGCAATCCATAAATCTTTTAAATTCATTAGTGCTTCTAAACCTCTTATAAATTGTATTTTATTTCCGCATAAGTCTAATGTTTCAAGATTTTGCAAGGTTTCAAGACCAGAAATTTCAAATATTTCATTTTCTGAGAGAAATAACTTTTCTAATTTTATTAAATGATATAAGCCACCTATGGTACGAATTTTATTATCTTTTAAATTTAAGATTTTAAGATTAATGAGATTATCAAATCCTTTCATAACCTCTATTTCATTAGAATTAAGCCATAATGATTCTAAATTTTTTAGATTATCTAAGCCTGTTATTTCCGTAATTTCATTATTATTTAAATATAATTCTTGAAGATTCGTAAGATTATCTAAATTTTTTATTCGTTCTATTCTATTACCTGCCAAATTTAGGATTTTTAGATTTGATAATTCATCTAAGCCTTCAATTTCCTTAATTTGATTGCCCGCAACCCATAATACTTGAAGATTTTTTAATTTATCTAATCCTTCAATTTTTTCAATCAAATTCCAAGATAAGTCAAGTTTTTCTAATTTAGAGAGATTTTCTAAACCTTTAATTTCTGTGATTTGATTACCACGTAAATATAATTCTTTTAATTTTGTTAAATTTTCTAATCCCTTAATTTCAGTAATATCATTTGAGATTAAATGCAATACTTCAAGATTCTTTAAATTATCTAGTCCCTTAATCTCTTTTATATTATTGCTACCTAAATTTAAAAATTTAAGACCTTTTAAATCATCAAGATTAGAGATTTCTTCAATTTCATTTGAACTAAGCTCCAGATGTTTTAATTTTTTGAGTTTATTTAGACCTTTTATATCATTCATATCAGTAATTTCCAATAATCCAAGATCTAAAAAGCCATTCTTGTCTATTTCATAGGTTTTGCCTTTAACTTCCACCGACTTCATATTTTTGGAATTATTCTTATTTTGTTCTTTTAAATAAAAAAAGAGAAATCCTTAGTATTTATAGTTTATATTATAGGCTAAATGATATCCAAAATTTTTTGACATATTTTTTATGAAAAGATATTATAAACGATAAAAAAAAAGATTTAAATTAACGATATAATATTATTTTGTTGATAAAAAATGTTAATTTGTAATCGCTGCGGATATATTAGGGAAGGGAATTTAAGCGGCTACTATTATTGTCCGTATTGTAAAGAATTATTATTTTTCTTTAAGTATTATTCAAAATGATAAATAATTTAAAAGAAGGTTTAAAGAATCCTAATAAGAATGATTTATGAGCATAAATTTTAGGCTTATAAAGACAGCCTCGCAATGGTAAGGATTCTTTATTTATTTTTCTTTTTTGATTATATCCCAAAAATATATATAAAATTTAATTAAATTATGACATCTAAAGATGTTTGGAAAACAAGACGTCAAAAGATTATAGATCTGTTAAAGCAGGAAAGGGAGATTAATAATCTACATGATTTATATAAGGAGATGAAATATCCAAATAAAAGGATCTTAATTGAAGATATATTAGCAATAATGAAATCCCTTAAAAAAGAAGGAATTAAAATGGAATATGTGCCTCCATCTTGTGCTTTTTGCGGTTACATATTCAAGAAAACAAAAGACGGATTTATGAAAATTCCTTCAAAATGCCCAAAATGCAAAAAAGAAAAGATATTATGGCCGTCTTTAAAAATTAAATAGAAAAACTTCATATATTAAATTAAAAGAATTATTTTCCTTGAAAAAATTTTATTATAAATGACGATAAATATTTGTGAAGATTGCGGAATTTGCTGTAAAAACACTGAGATGCTTATTTCTTTAGAAGATATTGATTCGATAATTGAGAATTCCCAACGAATCATAAAAAAAGAGGATTTTGTACTGATAAATGATGATGGATTATATCAATTAAAAAATAAAGATGGATATTGTGTTTTTTTTAATAAATCAACAAAATCATGTAATATATATGATTATCGCCCTGAAGGATGCCGATTTTATCCGTTAATTTATGATTTTAACAGAAATAATTGCATACTTGATAAAGATTGCCCTCGTGCGGACTTATTTTACGATAATAAAAAGGATTTAAAAAAAGATTGTAAAAAATTAAAAAATTTTTTAAAAAAAAAGCTGTTTATTGATGAGATTATGAAATAATTATAAAAATTTAAATTCCCAGAGCTTTTCTACGTTGTTCTTCGATTTTTCTTTCTTTTACACGTCTTATTCTTTCTCTAATGGTAAGATGCTCATCATATCTCTTAATATATAATTCTTCGTATTTTTGTCTCAATTTTTCTACATTTTCCACCTGTCCGAGTACATTTTGGAGACTATCTTCAAAAAATACATTTCTCTTAAATTTTTTAGCCGGAACTCCAACATAAATCCAACCTTCTTCTAAGCGTTGTCCTACTATTGTTGCAGAATTTGCAGCTAAAACTGCATTTTTCTCGATATAGGTTCCAGGCATTACAAAAGCATGGGCACCAATTCTAACGTTATCTTCAATTACCGTTTTTCTGACAATAATTAAATTACCGACTACACATGAAGATTGAATATGACTTCCCTGTCCTACGACGACGTTTTTTCCGAATTCAATAAATTCAGTATCGACCCAACCTTCAAAAAGAGAATTTTTAAAGGTTGTTTTAACACCAAAAGCCTTAAAACATAGATTATCCAAAAAAGGGAAAGGAAATCTATGAGATAACCATGTTGGCCATTTTTTTATAGTATTTCTCAAACTCCAATATCTAAAATCTCTATCAGAAGGATCTCTTAAAAACACGCCTTCTTTAGGTTTATTGAATAGATTAATTATAACTAAAAAAAGTTTTGCAAATATTATAGCTGTAAAAACCATAGTTAAATACATTAGAAATCCCAGTAATGGTAAGAAAAGATAAAAATGGATAGGTTTCCAATGATATAGCCAACGCCAGTAGAGCCAAAATTCTAACACAATTGGAATTATAGTCAACCACATCAAAATAACATAGGGAATTATATATCTTTTTCTTGCCAATATATTTGGCGTGAAAGGTCCAACTCTCATCGAAGAGGGAACTGACATTTATTCATTATCACCCTCATCTTCTTCTTTTACAATTAAATGCATCTTATCTTCATCGATATTTACATCGTGTTTAACATGCATTTTCATTTCTTCATCTACATCTTTTTTAATTATTATATC
>CAZVTX010000373.1:0-3307 GCA_964629395.1 uncultured archaeon | reverse complement strand
CTTTAAAGGAAAACAAGGATCCAGAATCCATTTCATTAGATGATTTAAAAAAACATCCACTAATTACTATTGTAATTCCTGCTTGGAATGAAGGAGAACGCTTTAAAAAGTGTCTTGAATCAATTGAAAAGTTAAAATATCCAAATATCAATGTCATAGTAAATGTTGGCGGCTCGGAAGAAACGCTTAAGATTGCAGAATCGTATAAAAATCGTCCGAATTTTAAAATAATATATCAAGAAGGAGGAGGAAAGATAAAAGCATTAAATGAGTGTTTACCATATATAACGGGTGAAATTATATACTTAGTAGATGCGGATGTATACTTTACAGATGAAATCCTTATTAGAATGATATATCCAATCACAAATTTAAATGAGTATGTTGTAATAGGAGGCATTAGACCATTGAAAGAACAAGAAAATAATGATTTAGTAAAATATCTGCAAATAAATCGAAATTTATTCTTTCGTTTTAAATTTTCAAGATATCAACAAAGACAAATTTCTGGAGCAAATACAGTTGTTAAGTATGAGGTTATTAAAAATATTAAAAAATTTAATGAAAATAAATTTTATGCTGAAGATCGAGCTAGAGGAGAAGATATTCTCGAAAAAGGTTTTAAAATTTATGCTTTAAATGATTATAGAGCAAGATTATTTTCAGAATTTCCAGATACCATTAAAAAATGGGTGAATCAAAAATTAAGGTGGAATGAGAATTTTTTACTTTATGCGTATAAAAAAAATAAAAAAAAAATTCTAAAATTTTTATTATCTTTCTTTTATTCTGTTATTCTAATTGTATTTCCATTCATTTCAATTTTAAATTTAAGATTTTTATTAATTGAGTTTTATATAATCTTTTTTACTTATCTAATTAAAATACGTCGTTTAATTTTTTTTAAGAAATATTTAAATAATATTATTGTATTTAAAGTTGGTTTAAAATTTTTTACTAAAATATTGTTATATCTATTATTAGAAGCTTTTATTATGTTTTACCTACCATTTGAACTAGTCTTTACTGATAAATTTAAGAAAAAAAAGAATATACAAAAAGTAATTACTTAAAAAATAAATTTTTAACTATTTTAATATATCTAAAGCTTTTCCTGACATATGTTTACTTTTCTCGTAATTCAACAAATTTAATATTGTCGGGGCAATATCTAAATAATTGATTGATTTAGATCTTCCTGATTTTATATTTTTTCCGTATGCTATAAACAGACCCTTATCTGAATGGTCAAATATTTCTCGTTTTCTTGTTAAAAAAAAGGAGGGTTCCTCACAATAATAATATTTTTCTTTTAAAAATATGATTAAGCTTGGAAAATCTTCTGAATTTGGTTTAACTATTTTCTCAACAAATTTATTTTTTAAAAGGGCATTCTCAATTTTTTGAATTTTTTGCTTTTCATTTTTATATAGAAATAAAGAACCAATATTCGAACAAAAATTTTGAACTCTTGGGCTTTTTTTTATTTTGTTTATTGATTCTTTTTGTATTAAATGTTTTTTTCCAATTAAATTTAATATTTTCTTTGAAAAATTTCTAACAACTGAGCTATTTATAAAATCCCTTATAAAGTCATATAATCTTAACAAAATACTGATAATCTTTTTCCCTTTTGGCTCATTTATATATAATAAACCCTTTTTTTCTAACCATCTTCTTATGTAAAATCCCCTACCATAAAAGCGAAGACCATGGTCACTAAATAAAAATATATTTTCGATATTTTTATTTTTAAGCAATTCACCTAAAAATTTATCAATTTTTATATAAGATTTCAGAATTAAATTAAAAATATGCTCTTTTCTTACATGTGCCCTATGCGTGATATTATCTGGAATTCTAATCACATAAACCATCAAATCAAAATCCTCTTCAATTTTTTTTAAAAAAAATTTCGATTTTTTTTCAAAAGCTTCAAAAGATTCTTCTACATTTTCTCCATCTATAATCCAATTATTTTTAAGAATGACCTTTAATTCTGGAGGATAACAACTTATTGAAGGAGATAACATCCCAGTTATCATTTCTCCAGTTATAGGCCATGCCGGATATGTTCCAGGAACATTTAAAACAAATATTTTTTTTTTGAGAAGAGAAAATATAGAAAAGTCCTTCCAAAAATTAGAATTAAATAATCCTTTTTTAGGATGAGTAAAATAATAAAATCCTAGTTGTTCAGGAGTCAATCCAGAGAATAAGCAGGGCCATGAGGGGATCGTTACTGGAGGAATTGGAACCTTTAATTCTGAAGAAAATCCATTTTCTATTAATTTTTTAAAATTGGGTACCATATTTCTTTTTAATAAGATTTTAAGATAATCAAAATTACCTCCATCAATTCCTATTATGAAATTAGTGAATTTTATCACCTTATTATTTTATCTTCTAAAATTCAATAATATAATTTAATATTTTAATAAATAAATTAATTTTAATTTTGAGAGTCATTTTAAAGATTTATTTTAATCTGTCAAATTCATATATAAACATTTAAAATAATTAATCTATAAATTACCTAAACATTATAATCTAATATCTTCTTTATCAGTTTTACATATTTTTTTGAAGAATCTTTCCATGAATATTGTTTTATGATTTTAGCATTCTTTTTACCCATTTCTCGCTTCATCGATTTATTAGTTAAAACTTCAAACATTAAATGTGAAAGTGTTTTGAAATCTTTAGGCGGAAAATATAATGGAAAGTCCTGATAAACTTCTCTGAAAACGGGGATATTTGTACAAATAACTGGAGTACCACATGCCGCAGCTTCTAATCCTGGAGCGCCCCATCCCTCATATAATGATGGAAAAACGAAAACATCGCAGAGATTGTATATTTCTCTAAGACGAGAATCACTAATATTAGAAATATAAACTACATCATTTTCCAAACCCATTTGTTTTAAGGCATTCTTATATAAAGGATTACCTATTCTTATTAGCTTAATATTTTTTATTTTTTTCTTCAACAAGTAAAATGCTTTAACTAAAGTCAAAAAATCTTTCCTACCTGCTTCTGTTCCTACGTGTAGTATTTTAATTTTGCCTGGAAAAAGAGGCTCAACTTTTTCTAGTTGAGAATTATTCATTGGATAAAAGATTTTATTATTAATCCCATTTTTGATTACAATAATTTTACTTTCAGGTATTTTTAATTTTGAAATTAATTCATTTTTTGTAAAATTCGAAATAGCGATAATTTTTTTACATTTTTTTAATCCAGTAATCGCATATGCTTGAATGATTTTTGGATTCTTTATATTTCTTTTCTCTATGAACGTAAA
>CAZVTX010000372.1:0-3319 GCA_964629395.1 uncultured archaeon | reverse complement strand
AGCACTTTTGTTCCAGTTTTTTGCCATTTCAAATTCTTGTGATGATTTGATTGACGAAACACCTATCTCTAATAGGAAAAATGCTATAACCAACGTGGCAACAGTTTTTGTCTCATTTTTTGTCTTTTTTGAGAAATAGACCATATTTACCTTTTATAATAAGAGAATTAAAATATTATTTATTTGGAAATTTTAGAATGAATTTAAAATTACTTCGAAAAATAAAGAATGGGAAATTTGATTTAGTATTTTTAGCAAAAGCAGATACCGTTAATTATCGATTAATACCTATTTTTAATCGGTATTCAAAAACTTGGTTTTATTTCATGGATCCATTAAAAATTGTTATTGAAATGAATGCAGATAAATATGCATCTAAATCCACATGGAGTAGCGCAACATTCTCTAATATTTCTTATTTTTTTAAAAAGAAAGGAGCAAATAGTCATTTTATAACTCAAGGAATTGATATAGAGGAATATAATGATATTAAAAAAGAATTAAAAAAAAAAATTGATGTTATATTTGTAGGGACTAAAACAAAAAAAAGAGAATTGAAAATTGAAATTCTTAAAGATAATGATATTAATATTACTTGTTTTGGCGAAGGTTGGGAAAATCCTCCGATTTATTTAGAAGAATTGATTGAAAAATACAAATCTTCTAAAATTGCATTAAATTTTACTAAAGGAAAAATCGGATTTTCTTTAAGAGTATTTCAAATATTGGGAACTAAGACATTTTTATTAAGTGAATATTGTAAAGATTTAGAAAAACTATTTGAAAAAGGTAAACATTTAGATTGGTTTAAAGATGATAAAGAATTGATTGAAAAAATAAATTATTATCTTAATAATGACGAGATAAGAGAAAAAATCTCACTAGAAGGATATAAAAAAGTTAAAAAAGAATATACATGGGATAAAATTATGAATAAAATAATAAAAATAGTAGAAAATGATATAAAAAATGACGAAAAATAAAACAGAATTATTTTTTTTAAAAATTAAGAAATTATTAAGCAAATTTTTAAAAATAAACTCACAATATATCATTAATGTAATAATTCATTATATTTCTATCTTTTTTGGACGACGAGTAGATAATAAATTAATTGTTCTTGGAGCCGCAAATGGAAAAGCATTTATAGGTAATACAAAATATATTTATGAATATTTAAAGAAGAATACTGATTATAAATTAATTTGGTTTTCAAAATCAAATAGTTTATCAAAAGAATTAAAAGAAAGAAGGATTAGTTTTATTGAAGGAACAAATTTAAAATCTATTAAAATCTTAAGAAAAGCAAAATATATTTTTGTAACTCATGGATTAACGGACATTTTACCGATTAGATTTTCTCCACAGACTATTGTCGTACAAACTTGGCATGGTGTTCAAAATAAAAGAAATAGAACCGAAGGAGAATATATCCCATATCCAAAATTAACAAAATTATTAAGATTTAAAATTAGGAATAATGATGTTTATAATTACTTTATTACTCCTTCAGGAACAAAAAAGGATTTAGAAATTATCAGCAGACATTTTGAAATTCCTAAAAAAAAGATAATTACTACTGGTTATCCCCGAAATGATATCTTTTTCTCTTTTACGGAGGAATTTATTAATAATATAAAAGAAAGATTAGGTATCCCTAAAAATATTAAAAGGATCTTTCTTTATGCTCCAACTTTTCGGGATCACAAATTGAAAGCAGAATTTCCTTTAAGTGATAATGAACTTACGAAATTAAATGATTATCTCAGGAATTCAAATTCATTATTAATTTTTAAAGCCCATTTAGCAGAAAGAACTATAAATTTTACGAATTTCTCAAATTTTTTAATAATTAATCAAGAAATGGATATACAAGAATTATTAATAATAACAGATGTTCTAATTACGGATTATTCGTCCGTATATTGCGATTTTCTTCTCTTAGATAGACCCATATTATTATTTACATATGATCTTGATGAATTTCTCGAAAAAGGGCGAGGTTTTTATTATGATTTTATAAAAACGGCACCAGGACCATTATTACGAACAGGAAAGGAGCTTATTTATGCAATAAAAAATATTTCGGAAATAGATAAACAATTTAAGAAAAAACGTGAAGAAACTACAAAAATATATCATAAATATAGGGATGGGAAATCTACTGAGAGATTATTAAAATATCTAAAAATTATTTAAAATAGGAAAAATTTCCACAAATAATTAATTATCATTTAAACTTCCAAATTTCTAATAAATATGTCTGCAGAATTAGAAAATAAAAATCTAAACATAAAAACCTCAAAAAAAAAATATTATCCGGAATTGGATTGTATTAGAGGTTTAGCAATCTTTTTATTAATTTGTTTCCATACTGATGTTGCAACATATTTAGATTTAGGAATTTTACCTGATGCTTTTTTTCAAAGGATATTTGCTTCAGGAGCAGTTCCCGTTTTCTTTTGTTTATCGGGATTAGGTCTTACAATAAAGTTTCGATCAAGTGAGCTAGATATAAAGAATTTCTATAAAGAAAGATATAAAAATTTGATTCCGCCGTATATTATTTGGACGTTTTTAATATTTACAGCAGTTACTTTAGGAGAAGTTATATTTATATCTGGTTCTGGTTTTTCTATTAAAAATATATTAGAACCATATTTTATTATTAACTTTCTTGTTAATTATATTATCGGGATGAGTACAGGAAATGTTTATACACTTTGGTTTGTATACGTTCTTTTTTTATATTATTTTATCTTTCCTTTCGTTTTTAGATTATTTAAAAATTTAAATTTTAATACAAGACAAATAATAGTAATTATAGTTTTTTCTCTTACTCTCCTTAGCTATTTTCTAAACGGTATCGGAATTTCCATGTTTTTCATAGGGTATAAAGGTGAGATTTATAGATATAGCTCCGAAAATTTGAGTTTTGTAATTGATTTTACTTTCTTTTTAAGATGTATTCCATTTTTTATATATTTTTTAATTGGAATTGATATTGGATTTAATTATGATGAATTAAAAAAGATGTTAAAAGAAAATAATATTTTGAAAATAATAATCTGTATAGGAGCAATATTTTCCTATATTTTCTTCCAAGTTGCAGATTTAGTTTATGATATCGGGATATTAGCTTCAATAAAATATATTTTTCTCTCTACAGGCACTATATTTCTGTTCATTTTAATATTTAATCAATTATATGACTGGACTAAAATTTACCTGAAGAATTATTAATTAAATTTAGTTTTAAAAAATAGGTATATATACCTTTTTTCAAATAAGAATTTAATTAACTCGTGATAAATGCCAT
>CAZVTX010000371.1:0-3327 GCA_964629395.1 uncultured archaeon | reverse complement strand
TCCAATAATGCACGCTGGCAATTGCTATAATTAAATCAAAATAATCACCTTGAAAAGGAAGTAAGTTTGCAGAAGCTTTTAAAATTATAACTTTATCTTCAAAATTAAATTTTTTTAGTCGTTCAAGGCTCATTTTAATCATAGAATCTGATATTTCAACGCCATAAATTTTTCCATTCGAAATAAAATTTGCTAATTTATATAAATTATAACCTGAGCCGAATCCAATCTCTAAAATTTTCCAGTTTCGCTTGATATTAATAAAATTTAAAGCCCAATTTACTACAGGTTCATGTTGTTGCTCCATTAATTTTGCCGTAATTCTTGCTAAATGCCCTTCTGGTTTGGCAGTTTGACTGACAATCTTTTCCATTAATGGCCTAAATTTTTCGAGTTTTTGGTTGAAATAAGATGAGAATTTCATAGACATTATTTATTCAATTAAAGATAATTAAACCAAACGATTATTTTGAATAATAAAATAATAGGAAATTTATCCTAGGAATATTAAATGATTGAAAACGAAAATAAAAACGATCTAAAAAAAAAAATCTTTAATTAAAATCCATATTAATCTAAACATACTTATTAAAAATAACTATTCAGAAAATAAAACGAGTTGGAGAGTAGATCATGGGTCGAGCAAGTCCCTTAGATGTATATGCCCTTCTTGATAAGTCTAACTGTAAAGACTGCGGCTATGATACCTGTATGGCGTTTGCCACCGATTTATTAGAAAGAAAAGTAAAACTCGAAGATTGTACTCATTTAATGCAAGATCCTAAACAAAAGAAGAATCTTGCTAAACTAAAAGAATTAATAGCACCTCCGCAGAAACCTGTCGTAATCGGCATTGGAGATCGTGCCGTAACGGTTGGTGGAGAAGAGGTTTTAATGAGACATCAATTAACCTTCTACAATCAAACAGCTATTTTTGTAGAAGTAGCTGATAATCAGGATGATTTAGAAGAAGTTACTAAATATTTAACGGAATTGAAAGTTGAGAGAATTGGTGAAGTATTAACTATTGATGGAATTTCTTTAAGAAATGTTTCAGGTGATGCAAATACATTTAAAGAAGCTGCCAAAAAAATAAGCGAAATTACGGATCTTCCGATAATGCTTTGTTGTTTAAATGCAGATAATTTAATAGCCGCTGCCGGTGAAATTAAAGATAAAAAACCGGCTTTATATGCAGCTACAAAGGATAATTGGGAAAAAGTAGGTGTTTTTGCCGTTCAAAACCAATTACCAATTGTAGCATCTTCACCCGATTTAGATGAATTAATGTCATTAAGTGCATCTTTACAAAAATTAGGCTCAAAACAAATAATTCTTGATGCAGGTACCTATTTTGGCGAAGGTAAGATTTCAATTACTTATGACAATATTATCCAATTAAGATATGCAGGAATAGACAAGGAAGATCCTAATGCAGGCTGGCCTGTAATGGGGGTCCCTGCAGCATATTGGAGTCAAGTAAAGGATATTGACGAGGCTAATTTATGGAAGCATAAATATGATGAGATCATTATGGCTGCAATTATGGAATCAATTGATACATCATTAATAGTATTGCATACGGGGCAGAAAAAAGAAGATATATGGGCATTATTAGCCTTAATGACTCTACGTCAGAGTATATTCTCTGATCCAAGAGTTTATCCTGCAGTAGATCCCGGATTATATAAGATTGGAGAACCAGATCGGATGGCACCGATATTTGTTACCAGTAATTATCGTATGACAAAAATCCCCGTAGAACAGGACTTACAGGGAGCAAATATTGATTGTTGGCTTTTAGTAGTAGATACTGAAGGTATCGGTATTGAATCAGCCGTAGCGGGAGGGCAATTTAATGCGAGCGGTATTGCCGAAGCTGTAAAAGAATATAAAGTCTTTGATAATGTTGACCATAGGATTTTAATAATTCCAGGAATGGCTGCAAGATTGAGCGGTGCGTTAGAAGATGAAGCCGATGCTTATGTTTTAGTCGGACCTAGAGATAGTTCGGGCATTCCTAAATTTTTAGAAGAGAAATGGAAACCCGAAGAATATATGAAAGAATACGAGAGTTGGAAAAAATAAATAAAATTTATATTTAATTCATTTTCTTATTTTTATCTTTTTATAATTATTAATAACAATTTCAGAGATTTCTTTTTTAAAATAATTTTTTAAATTAAAACATCGAATTAATTTTAATTATAAAATTGCAATATTTTCGGTGTTTTTATAATTTCCAAGTATAAATTTCCAAATGCTTTTGTTATCTCGCTCCAGAAATTAATTAAAATTGGCTTTAAAAAATTTTTACAAGCGCCTACTGAAAATTCCATCACAAAAGATAGAAATGGACGTGAAGTTGTCAGCTCCAAATTAATAGGGCATCTGAGGCTAATTTATCAAACATTAGTATTAGGAGGATTTTTCATAAGAAGATTTCCGCCTAAATTAATTAATTTTACCCTAAAAATTTTTAAGAAATTAGGATTTGATTTTTCAAAATTTTTAATGGTTGGAATACCTCAAGAAAGATTTGAAGAAAATGTTTCTTTAGTATTTATTCCAGATTCAAAAGAAAATCAAATAAAAACGAGCGATGGAAAACTCGTTGTTCCGCACGAATTAGTTATAGAGATGCTTAAAAGGGTTTGCGCCTACGACCCAGAGCATTCCATTGCTCAGAGTTATTATTGTGTTTGCCGTATAGCACGAAATTGTAAAGATTATCCGAGAAGCATAGGTTGCATGATTGTCGGACCAGGTGCAGTTGATATGGTCGAACGGAAAATGGGGCGTTTACTAACATTAAAAGAAGCGATTAACTTCATTGAGAAAGAAGTAATGCCGAGGAGATTGTCCTCCTTTATTTCTGTATTTCCAGGAGATTTAAGGTATTTTTGGGGTGTAAAACCTCATCATTCTAAATATAGTTTTGAAATTTGCTTCTGCTGTCCTTGTTGCTGTGTTTTAAAGAAGCCGCATTTTTTCATACCTAATGAACCAATAGATGGAGATGAACCGTTTATTGATATAAGGGGCTTTAGGGCTATAAGAGATTATAGTAAATGTGAAGGATGCGGGACTTGCATAGAATTCTGCCCGCTTAATCGAATAAAACTTATTGATGTAATAAATAAAGATGGAAAGCTTGAAAAAAAAGCCATAAACGAGAATTGTATTGGATGCGGTAATTGTGTTCCATATTGTCCCAATGGCGCAATTGAGATGGTCGCAACTGAAAATTTTGATAAATTAGAGGATTTATTGGGTATTTTTGAATATTTTGATATTAAAAAAGAAGAATTTTTGAAAAAACTTAAT
>CAZVTX010000370.1:0-3347 GCA_964629395.1 uncultured archaeon | reverse complement strand
CTATATTAAATCTGTTGAGAATATTGGAAAATAATGGAATAGTTATTGACAGTTATTTTTTAGGCTCTATCTATGATAAATTATTAGAAAAGAAAAGTCGAAAAAGGACCGGTTCATATTACACGCCTAAACAGATATCATCTTATATATGTAAAACTCTAATTATAGAATATATAAAAGATATCGTTAGGAGCAGCGAGGATAAAACATTTTTAGAAATAGAAATCAAAAATTTAAAAGATATTTTTACGATAAATAATCCTCAACTTTTCATTAAATTGTTTAAAAAATTAGAAGAGCTCAGAATTTTAGATCCTTGTATAGGCTGCGGACATTTTTTGGAAATTTTCATGGAACAATTGACATGTATTTATATTAAAATTATAGCTAAATTGAAGCAGCTACGATATAATGATTCTTTAGAAATAGAAATTAATAGAAATGGGAACGTTAAAAAAATTAATTTATTAGATTATTTTAATAAAAAATCTTTACCTTTTTATATAAAACGATATATAATTGTTCCTAAAAATTTGTACGGCATCGATCTAAATCTTAATGCCGTAAATATTACAAAAATAAGATTATTTCTTTCTATAATAAAAGATGCAATCGATAAAAAAAAAGCCATTAAAACTTTATCTCAGATAAAGGTGAATTTAAAACAAGGAAATTTTCTATTAGATTTTGAAAATCTTAATAATATTAAATCACAAAAAGCAAATAAAATTAAGAGATCGGAAGAAAATCTATTCAATTCTATAATAGATTTTTCGGAAATATACAATAAAAGATGTGGTTTTGACATAATACTTGGAAATCCTCCTTATGGAAATATTTTATCTAAGAGAGAATTGGCTATTTTATCAAACTCCGCTTGGCGCATTTGTATTTCTGATGATGAAGGGAGAGGGTCAAAAAATGCGGCAGGTTTATTCGTAGAAAAATCATATGCATTGCTTAAAGAAAACGGTTATTTTGGAATGATTTTACCTAATTCTATTGAAAGAATTCCGCTTTTTAAAAAATTGAGAAATAACTTATTGAAATATACTAAAATTTTTCGGATTATGGATGATGGATTTCCTTTTTCCGGAGCTAATTTAGAAATGGCAACTATTTTTTTTAAGAAATGTAGAACGGATGATAATAATGTAGTGATTTGTAAGAGCAGAAAAATAAAAGGTAAATGGTCTTTCACATATAATAATGCCAAAAAGCTCGGATACTTTCCGCTTTATCATGATAATTTACAAGAATATATATTATCATTGTCGGATATTTTTTTTGGCGATATCAAAGTAGTTCAAGGAAGACCCAGAAGAGCAGATTATATAGAAGGCGAAGGAATTCGATGTTTATCCTCAAGGGTTATAGATCCTTATTTATTAAAACTCGATAAGGATACCGATAGAATTGTCAGCAATGATTTTAAATTCATTAAAGGTGAGTTAGAATCAGAATTACTTATAACACCTTATTTTTTCGGGACAAGTCTCGCATCATTAAAAAAAGATGTTTTTGAAGTCGCAATAAAGCCTAAAGGATTTATAACGGACGGAAATGGGATTTTAATCAGACCATTAAAAGAAAAATATTTCTATTATTATCAAATACTTTTAAATTCTGCATTTTGTAATTATTATGTAAAAAAGTATATTTTGAATTATAGTATACGAGATATTACTATACGACAATCAACTATAGAAAAATTTCCCTTTAGATATCCTAAAAATGTAGATGTATTTAATAAACTTGCTTTTATTTTAAATGCATATTCTCAGATTTCTTATGATAACGCATCTTATCCAAATGAGAATTTGAGAAAATTAAAAGAAATCTCTGATTGTTTAATCTTTGAGATTTATTTCCAAGAAAGATTGCAGACTTTAGGATTTTATTCCGATATGGCAAAATTATTATCAGATCAAATTGCAATCTATTTTAAAACGATTCCTTATAAACGATGGTCAGAATTATATTGGGATAAAGTATTGAAGAGTGTTCAATACTTTAAACAGGATCAAGAATTAGAAAAATTAAATAACGTAATTTTAGAAAAAACAAATAATATCATTAAAAAAATTTCAAAAGACCAGCAAATAAATATACGCACTCAAAAAATTAAGAATATAGATTGGATAAAGAAAATCCAAAAACAACCTGAATTATATTAAATCCTGTTATTCTTTATTTATTTTTTGAATGGCAAGTTTTTCAAGCCTTTCTCGGAAAATTCTATTGGTCTCTTCCATTTCATTTACGACATTCTTTAAAACGGGAATCCAGAAAAAGGGTAGAACGCTCCAAAAGAAAATTGAAATCATCATGCCCCATAAAATCCCAAAATTATCGGCAATAATTGCTCCAATTAAAGGACCAATAGCTCTCCCGATAATATCAAAAAAATTCGCCGTAGATAATATCGTTGCTCTATGTTCAGGTAAATTTATATCCACTACCGTCGCATACCATGAACCATTTACCGCCCCATTTAAGAATAGACCAATTATCATCAATATAAGCATTAAAACCGCACCAGGGATTAAAAATAGGTCTATTAATTGAGCATCTGAGGGAACTTTAAAAGGAATAATTAAAGCAATAAAAACAAATGGAATTGGAGCAATATTAGCCATGAGTGCTAAATATACACGTGCCTTCTTTTTTCCCTTTTTAAACATATTATCGCCAATAAAACCAAAAATTACGGTACCGAATAAAGTACTAATGAGGATAAGCATTAAGAAAATTAAAGCTAAAGAGGAGGGAATATTATGATATTCTTTCATATATGCAAATAAAAGAAATAATATTAAGCCGGTTGGAATAGTGTCCACAAAATTTACAACAAGCCATATATTAGATTTTTTCTTGAAAATATACGGTAAATCTTCCTTTTTTATTCTATAGGTATAGTCAATGCCATCTTTTTCCAATAAAATTAAATTATCCTTTCCTAATCTTGAAGGCTCTTTAAATTTTAATATTACAAATGCACTTATAAGCCCTGCAATGCCAACTATAAAATAAGAGATCCTCCAGTCAGATTCTCCTACAGCAGTAGCAAGAGTCATTCCAAGTGCAAGACCGAATAGAGAAGCAATAGAAAAGAATGAAAATCCTTTTGAACGATCATCTTGAGAAACTAAATCGCCTATTAGTGAAAAAATACTTGGAATTATCGCTCCATATCCAACGCCAATTATACAAGTCAAAAAGAAAAAAAAGTAATAACCATTTAATCCGGGAGGAACAAGAATAATTAAAACTGAAAAAAAGGAATATATTATTGTTCCTGCAAATACAATCCATTTTCTTGTAAATTTATCTGCGAGAATTCCAAA
>CAZVTX010000369.1:0-3365 GCA_964629395.1 uncultured archaeon | reverse complement strand
AAGTGCGGTAGATTTACATCCTGCCTTCGTGGAATTTGATGTTATTCTTGAGAACAATGAAGTTAAAACTGCTCATCCACCCCAAAAAATCTTTAGATAAATTAGATGACTTTATCGGAATTTTTAACGAAAACAATACATTTCCAAAAATAGATATTAAATTAAGAACTGATTCTTTTCCCATTCTTATTGATAAAGTCATCGAAATTGCTAAAAAGTTAAAATTTGTTCTTTTAAATGTCTCAGGCTTTAAAAAAAGAAAAGAAGTAATTAAAGCAGAAGATTATTGTGCCGAAAAAATCAGAAATGCTCCAAATATTAAATTAAATATTGATTTAGCAAGGTATAGGCCTCCTGGAAAGGAGCTGGATAATGAAATAGAGAATCATATAGAAAACATAAAAGATGTTGTATTCTCGGTTAGTCCTGAAATTCATGAAGAAAATTGGGATTTAATTATGCGTATTTGTGTAAAATATGACATAAAAAACTGCTGTTTCTGGTTAAGAGGCTGGCCTGATGTGCCCAATCCTAAGGTTGAGATAACAACTATTTATAAAGCCGTAGAACTCGAAAATAAATATAATGTAAAGATATATTTCGATATAAATCTCAATCATATTAAAGATTTAAAGCTTGAATACTATGATTAATTTTTAATCATCGGGAATGCTTTCCAAATTGTAATTATTTAAATACTAATAACGTTGCAAGAAATATTTTAATTCATCAGGTTCTTTTTTATATAAGAAATAAAATTTGATGAAATTAAATTTAAATCTTTAAAACATCAATATGCCTTTAAACAATAAAGTTAAAATAAATGATAATTTTATCCCGAATATTGAAGAAAATAGATTTTCCTTAAGAAAAAAGGATTTAATCGAAACAGATAATTTAAAAGATATTTTTGAATTAATTAATTTACATCTATATGGAAAATTAAAGTATACTCATACAGATACAAGAGCTCGGTCAAAAGAAATTGTAAATCTTCTATTATGTAAATTAGTTGATGAAAAATATAAAAATGAAAATGATTTCTTAGATTTCTGTATAAAACTGGGAGAAAGTCCTCAAGAACTTAAAGAAAGGATTCAAAAATTTTTTAATGAAGAAGTCAAGAAAAGATTCAAGTCTTTAATTGAATATAATGAACAAATTGCTATAAATTCGGATCTATTATATTTTATAGTAGAGAAATTGCAATATATCTCTCTATTGAAATCTTCAAAAGATATCTTTGCAGATGCTTTCGAGGTATTTGTAGGAAAGATTTTAAAGGATGAAGCCGGACAATTTTTTACACCCAATAATGTGATTAAATTTATGGTAAAATATCTGAATCCAGAACTCGATGGAAAAATCCTAGATCCTGCATGTGGCCACGGAGGATTTTTAATTGAAGCAAAAGAATTACTATGGAAAAAAATAGAAAAAAGATATAATGAAAATAATGAATTATTAGAAAAAAAACGTGTTGAAATCATTTCAAATCTTTATGGGATTGATAAGGATCTATTTTTATCACGAATTTGCAAATTATACATAGATATTATGGGAGGGGGATCATCTAATATTTTTTGTGAAGATTCCCTAGATTTTGAGAATTATCGAAATGATACCAAAAAATTAATTCAAAATGAGAATTTCGATTATATTTTTACCAATCCCCCTTTCGGAGTTAAAATTCCCATTGACAATAAAATTATTCTTAAAAATTATGAATTAGGGCATATTTGGAAACAAAAGAAAAATGGAAAATGGGATAAACAAAAGATTTTGGCTAAAAAGCGGCCCCCTCAAGTATTATTTATAGAGCGATGTGTTCAATTACTAAAAGAAGGAGGTAAAATGGGAATTGTTTTGCCCGAAGGAATATTCGGTAATCCAACTGATCGATATATATGGGAATTCTTAAACCAAAAAGGGATAATATTAGGCGTGGTCTCACTCGACCAGAACACCTTTCAGCCTTATACCTGTATGAAAACAAGTATTTTATTTTTTAAAAAAACAAGTAAAAAGCCGATGGAATATGATATTGATTTTGCAATTGTAAAGAATGTTGGACGGGATAAAGATGGCAAAACGCTATATAAATTGGATAAAAATGGTAATAAAATTCTGGATGAATCTGGGAATCCTTTAATAAATGATGAATTAGCAGATTTACACTATAAATTAAAAAAAGCCAAAACATTGTCAATAAATACCGAAGAAAATTATTTTAAATTAAAATCTACAGAAATTAAAAATAATATCTATGTTCCCAACTATTATTTAGGTTTGAGGAAAGCTCTGAAAAAATTTAAGGATGATAATAATTTTATTTTACTTTCAATTAAAGATCTGGTCAATAAAAAAATATTATACACTAACAATAAGGGTTATTTTCCAAGAGGAGATGAAATAGGATCTCACGTTTATGGTTTAGGAGATATTCCATTTATACGAACGAGTGATATTAGAAATTGGGAAATTAATCTTGATTCAACTCAAAAAACATCTGAGGAAATCTATTTAAAATACAAAGACAAACAGGATATCAGAATCGGCGATATCCTTATGGTTAAAGATGGCGGCGACAATTTAATAGGGAATACGGCTATTATTACGGAAATAGACCAGAAAATTCTATATCAAAGTCATATATATAAAATAAGAGTGCTTGAAAATGATGAATGTATAGATCCTTACTTACTTATTTTTCTCTTAAATCTTGATTTCGTTAAAAAACAGATTTTAAATATTACGTTTAGCCAAGGGACACTATCAACCATCGGTAATCGAATTATGGACGTGATTCTGCCGATTCCGGCAGATTTAGAAAAAAGAAAAGAAATTTCAGGATATGTTAAGAAAATTATAGACGAAAAAACACGGATTAGAAAATTGTGGATGGATTTATCCCTCGATTTATTTTTTTAATAAATCAAATTTTAGGAGATTTTTGTTTTTAATTATATTTATATGCTTTTAGATTCATAACGATGAGAAAATATACAAATTTAGCATATTCCTCTCTTAATTGTTATAATTATGTTAAAAAGTATATTAATATTAATTTTTCAAATGTTGGCATATTTTTATAATAATTATATTTTTATAATTTTATAATTATTATAATAATATGAGTTCTAAAACTACTATAGCTGTCGATAAATCATTAAGAAAATTAATTAAAAAACTAGCCGCATGGTTGGATATTTCCCAAGGAGAAGTTATAAAACGTGCTATTGCCGAATATGAAAAAAAGATTTTAACTCAAAATAAAAGATTAGATAAAAACGATGATGATATAAAAATAAAAATTCAAGAGATACTTAAAGCGTCAACCGAGTCAGTTTGGATGAAAGATCAAA
>CAZVTX010000368.1:0-3378 GCA_964629395.1 uncultured archaeon | reverse complement strand
CAAGATTTTTAGAATGGCTTGTATTTTTCGCAGTGATTTTTTGGTTTTTGGAAATGGGCCTTTATACAATAAGAATTAAATAGATTTATTGTTATAGATTTTTTATACTAAAAAATTCAAAAATTTTATTTTATTCTTATATATTAATAATGCCTGAAGGAATCCTTATCTTGGAATGGAATGATAAAACCGGACTTGAAATTATTGCGGGATATCCCGAAAAAGCGAAAAGAAAAGTATCCTTAAAAACCCGTATTCAGGCATTTACTATGCATGAATATACGGGAACACCGGGTTGTGTGGGTCTTTCAATAGATGGCGTGAATTTTGCCTCCTATTATTTAGGAGAAAAATATAATCGATACATAATGCTTATTTTGAATATTTTAGAAGATCCTGAAGATTATGAGAAAAAATTGGAAAGAATTGCCCGATTAATAATTGATAATTGGCAAGATGAGAGGTATCTCAAAATGTTGCCCGATTTTTTAGGAATTGCTAATGAAAAAGATGATGAAAAAATAAAAATAGATTAAAAAATGTTCTTGTATTAAGTAATTTTCTTATATTCTCATTTCTATTAATCTTTAATGTCCCTTTTTTATTATTTTACTTGTCTACTATGGAGTAGACTACTTGAAAGTATATAAATATTTTTAATTATTTCTCTAATGCTTCTTTTAACTTTGAGTCTCAACCCAAATTGGTCCCATCCACCCATAATTCCCCTTCCACTTAATTTTATTCCATCCCCATCCATTTGCATCAAAATTATCGATTAATCTGACATAATAAACATCTGCTCCATTAGTCGAAGGCTTAGTTTTAAAATACTTATCAGCATCATCGGTAATTTTATAACCTTTACCTTTTATATATTTTCCACCATTATATTCCATTCCTGTAATAGGTTCAGAGTCGATGATACTAAATTTTAAGTATTTCCTATCATTGAAACTTAAGTCCTTAATTTTGGTTCCATTGCCGTAAAACAAACCCGAAGCATTGAAAATAACCCAATCCTTATTGTTTTTTACTAATATAACTGATTTTATGGAATTTTGAGGATAATTTCCATCCACAGCAACAGATACATTAATTCCTCTTTTGGAGGTAATATTATCAACGAATACCGTAGAATCATGTTCTCCTGGAGATACTCCGTTTATCGAGAATGTAATTAAGGGACGGCTTACATGCGTAGAACCGCAAACTCTCCGAGATTTTAAACTGTTAAAAATTTCTTCCCGTGTTAAATCCTTAGCCCAACAACCGACTAAGCATCCTGGATACGGCAAAACTGCCCTAAACTGTTCAAAAGTAGCAAATGGATAATTTACTGCATAATTATCAACATGTAATAATGGATGTCCTAATCTTGCATCGTGCGTGTCTGAACTGCCAATTAATCCAAGTTTATAACCCATCGATAATGCGCTCTGTACAGTATATCCTTCCCCTAAAGCATAATAATCCAGATAACTTAATTCATATGGATTTCCATCTTCCTTGGTCATCTCTGCACAGCCATGGACAGAATTTATTTCTACAAGTGGTACTATGTCAGGATCAATTTCTCTCCAATCATAACTCCAATCAAAAAAATTTCTGTTCGATGTGGGATGATGAGGTATTGCTATGACGTCGCGCCCTGGTTTTTGCTCCTTCCAATCTTTAAGTGCCCGAATTAATTTCTGTACATCGTCATATTTACCATCTAAAAAGCAATACATAGGTCCATCATCATTTTTATAATAAACATTAATATGTCCATAGCCAAAACCTCGAGTCCATTCATAAGCAATTAAAGTAACAAATTTTCCCGGTTGATTAAATGAATTGGTAATCATATTCTCATAATTATAGCCCCCTAAATGAATGGTTGATAACAAAAAATCATGATCTGTAACTGCTGCAAAATCTAAGCATGCTACTTCTCGTGCGTAATAATATGCGAATTCGGGAGTTCCGGTTCCATCTGAAAGGTCTGTATGACCATGAATATCTCCCCAGTAAAGATGATAATCTAAATTATTTGCCACTAAAATGGGATTTGAGAAAGTATAGAGTCCATCAGAGCTTATCACCTTAATATAATGAATTCCCGGCTTACTTAACTTAATATTATTTATCTTTAAATATCCTCCATCATTCTTAGCAAGAATATAAGATTCCGATGAAAAATAGGATCTCGCAACTAAAGATGGTTTGAAAACAAGATCATCCGGAAATGAATAAGAATTTTCATCAGTGTTTTTGACCAATATGCCGTTAGATTCATTTGCAACGATATAATCTTCTAAAGCTATTTCTTGGTCATATTGAATGGCTAATTGTTCCCATTTATCCCACGCTTGCACGGTAATTTCAAACTTTTCATCAAGCTCAACGGTACTAGGTGCAAATGCCCATAATCTAATGGCGGCATTATCCGAAATTTTTTGAAGATTAACTGACAATAACGCCCAAGAGGTAAAAAACCCGCAAATGGCGCATATACTCAATATAAAGCGAGATTTCTCATTCACTTATTATACCTCATCTCTTTTTCATTCATTGTCTCACGTATACAAAATTTAAAAAAAACCCAACAATAACCATTATAAATATTGCAATCCCCATTATTCTATTTCTATAATCTCTGTAAAGTAAGTGATAGCCTCCAATAATTATGGAGATATAACTCCATACCGGAAATAGAGCAAATCCCATTGCTATAATAGCGGATAAAAGATTTGGTACTGGAGAGTTTTTTAAATCCTCTGGTGCTGTTTTGAGTTCCAATAGAAAATTTGTAAGCATTACTTTTGTATAATTATTGTCTGGTGTCTCTTGTAATAATTGCCGTAAAAATTTGGCATTTTCAGATAATTTCCAGGTTTTATATGTTCGATCAGCGGTTCTTAATTTATTTAATTCTTTAATTTCCTCCAAAGACAATTTTGCTTCTTCAAATAATTTTTTTAAAGCGATATTTGATATGAACTTCTCTGCATTTTTATCGAGCTCGTTAAGAAAATTCTCAATTATAGGAATTGTTTTATTTGGATTTCTTATATCTTTCTTATATTCCGATAATTTAGATTTTATATTGGACATCTTTCTTAATAGAATATTTTGATTAATAAATTCATATCATTATTTAAAACTAAAAAGCTTATTTTTTTCTATTTTTAATTGAATAAATAATTAAGAAATTCAGCATAAGATTTCAAAATTATGACCAATATCCCAATTTGCTTTATATTATTAATGATAACTTATTAAAAATAAATTATTTCAATTTAAATAGAGAATTATCATTAATAATTTATCAAATTCCAGAATCTAAAGGAATAATTAATTTTTTATATCTGTTTTAATACAAATTTATAATCC
>CAZVTX010000367.1:0-3382 GCA_964629395.1 uncultured archaeon | reverse complement strand
TTTAGGAACTTCTCTGGCAGCATCTGCAGGACCCGCAGGATTATCAAGATCTATTATAGGTATTTTTTTATACATATAATAGCCCTCTGCATCAATGCAGGTAATTTCGTCCTCTATTAATGATAAGACAACGCAATATGGTGCATGTGCGTGAATAATAGCCATCGCCTCTGTATTAAGGTAAATCTGACGATGGACATCGGTCTCCGTACTGGAAAGCATTATTCCGGAATCCGGTTTATAGAGATCTGTCTCAACTATATCTTCAGGTTCTAAATGATGTAGCATTGCACCTCTTCTTTTAATATAAATCTTGCCACCGCTTCTTACGGATATATTTCCTGAATGTGAAGCATTGCATCCATAATGCATTAAAAATTTTCCTACTACCCTAAATTGCTTAAAAGTATCTTCATCAATCATATAATCACTTATTTTAAGTTAATCTCTTTAATGATAAACGTTCGAGAGTTTCATCGGTGGGAACTCCTTCCGAATTCCAGCCTCTCACCCTATAATATTCATCCAACATATTATCTAAAGGTACTACTCTCCCTTTAGAGGGCCCTTCTTTTAAAGATTCTTCCAAAAATCTTTTTGGCAGATAATCATCCTTTTTGGTAAATCCTTCTCTAATATTAAATAATCTTTCAAGATTGAAGATTCTTTCACCTATTAAAATTAAATCAGACACGGAAATCTCTTTATCTAAAATTGCACTTAAAAAACGGGATTGATATTCAAATTCCAGTGCATATCCAACAAATTTGCATACAATTAATGAGTCTTCTACGGCGCTTTGATTTTGTTTTAATGCAAGTAAATCAGACTTCCCAAGAGCAGAAAAACGGTTAATTTTTTTAGGCGCACCGAGTACCTCTAAGGCGACCATAAAACCCGTTAAATGACAAGCACCTCTATTACTTGTGGCATAATTTAATGCATGTCCGAAAGCACCTCTTGGATCATAAGCGGCAATTTCCATCCCTTTAACCTGCATAGCATATTGAGCGCCGCCATATTTTGAGGCAAATCTATAAGAACCTTCAGCTAATTCACGTCCTATTCCTTTTTTATACACAATATCATGAACAATTTTAATTAAATTTGAAGCATTTCCAAAGTTTAAATCTGTATTAGACAATAATCCTTTTTCCTTTAATTCCATAGCACATGCAATAGTTGAGCCTGTCGAAATTGTATCAAGCCCTAAATCATTACATAAATAATTAGTATGTGTAATTGTCTTTAAATCGAAAATACCACATAAAGGACCTAAAGCCCATAAAGATTCATATTCCGGTCCTTTTCCCTTTTGTTCCCCTGTATTTGTAAGTCTACCACATCTTATTATACAATTATAACATCCTTCCTCTTTTTCCAAGTATTTCTCCCTTAATTGCTCCCCGCTAACGAGGTCAATCGTTTTTATCTCAGTATAAGCTTTTTGAAAATTATTTACCGGAAACATACCGAATTGATTAATTACCTTAACTAAAGCAGCTGTTCCAAAATAATAAAGACCTTGAGATGTAATAGGAGAGAGCTTAATCTTATCTAAAGATACCGTACTTAAAGTCTTTAAACGATCCTTATTCTTTAACTCGAGTTTGACCCGACCATTTTTAACTACGATGGCTTTAAGATTTTTTGAACCCATTACTGCGCCAACGCCGCCCCTTCCAAAAGCCCGATTTGCTTGATTCATTATCGAGGCAAATAAAACGAGATTTTCTCCTGCGGGACCAATGCTTAGAATTTGTGTATTTTGCCCTTCTTTTTTAATAATCTTTTTAACAGTTTCCGAGGTTGTTAAACCCCATAAATCCGAGGCATCATCAATTCTAACTCTCTCTACTCCATCGATATTAATGGAGCATGGATTTTTTGCTTTACCTTTAATTATTAATCCATCATATCCGCATTTCTTTAAATATGGTCCGAAAAAGCCTCCCGTATTAGAATGAAAGATTGTATTCGTTAACGGTGATTTTGTAACTAAAGAAAACCTTCCGCTTGTAGGGGCAATTGTGCCCGTTAAAGGTCCAGCTGCAAAAATCATAATATTATCTTTAGAAAGAGGATCGAGATTTTTAGGTAAAATATCTGTAAGAAATTTTACACCTAATCCCCTTCCTCCAATATAATTTAGTATTAAATCTTCAGATAGGTCTTTATCTTTTATTTCGCCAGTTGAAAGATCTATTACCAAAATTTTTTTATTTAAACCTAATATCATCTCAATTTTAAAAAATCTTTTTAAATTATTTAAAATTGTGAATTTAAAAGAATAATATTTCAACAAAATATAAGCATATAATTTTTAAGCTAAACAAATTCCTATAATATGTATCAAATTTTAAAAAAATGAATAAAGTAAGAAATAAATGATTTCTATTTTTGATGAACTTCAAGCATCGGCGAATTTAATATCTATTATTGTCGGATTTCAAATTTCAACGTATTTTTTCATCCAATATTTTAAAAATAGACATAAAGATCTTAAACTCAACGATGTGATTCTTGCTTTTGCTTCTTTTTATACAATTATAACAATATCATTATTTCTAAAATTCTTAATATTTGATATTATGGAATTTGAATTGAAAAAGGAAAGCGGAGCTATTCGTTATTCATTTCTTACAATTGCTATTATAATATATTTATTAATAATTGCAAAAAGGAAGCTCACTATTATTATGGACAAAAGAACAAATCGAATATTAATCTCACTCCTATTAATTAATTATTTAATAATGATAATCGCATTTGAAAATTATTATTATATTTACTTTATTCTTTTAACGATAATTATGTTTTTTAGCATAATATTCTCTCAATATAACCTTATAAAAAATTCAGTAAGCACTATAAGAAAAAAATTTATAGTCTTATTTTTAGGGCAACTATTTTTATCTATCTCATTAATATTCTTTAATAATCCTTTAAAAATCCCTTTTATTAAAGAAATAAATCCTATTTCTGTTCTCTTTTTTAGTTTAATAATTATAGGGGCATTATTGACAATTTTCGGAGGTTATAAATTTCCCATTTATTTCGATTTTAGGTGGAAAGAAAATATTTTAAAATTATATATTTTTCATGAAAATACTAGAAAAATATTATTTCAATATGATTTCAAGAATAAAATTTTCCCAGACAAAATTGAGAGTTATGAAGATCAAAACAAGAGCCTTGATTTAATTACACATCTAATAACTGGAATTGAAAAAATTACTTCTAAAGCTTTAAATAATAATAATCAAATGGAAATTATAAAACACGGAGAATTTGTTTTTTTCATTGAATATGGGGATAAATACATTAATTCCCATATAATCTATGCTCTGATTTCAAAAAAAGAATTGGAAAATTTGAAATA
>CAZVTX010000366.1:0-3385 GCA_964629395.1 uncultured archaeon | reverse complement strand
GGAATATATGTGGCTGCAAAGAAAGGTTTTTTATCAGGTGTCAAAAATATCGTTAATGGCCATCCTCCCCTTCCCGTCATCATTTGGCAGACTTTCATATATATATTATCAATATCGGGGCGTTCTTCACGATCAACTTTAATTGGTATAAAAACATCATTAATTAAAGCTGCGATTTCCTCATTTTCGAAGGATTCATGAGCCATAACATGGCACCAATGGCATGTTGAATAGCCTATCGAAAGAAAAATTGGCTTATCTTCTTTTCTTGCTTTTTCAAAAGCTTCTTCACTCCAAGGATACCAATTTACGGGATTATCCGCATGTTGCAAAAGATACGGACTTTTTTCATCTTTTAATTTATTCATATTAAATATTCTTCTAATAAGATTTGCTATATTTTTAATTTTTAGAGGAAGCTTTTAAATATTAATTTATGCTTTAATTTTCATCAATTAATTTAATCGATTTAATTAAAAATTCAATTAAATTTTAAGAAATATATTATTAATTATAAATATCATAATAATCTCAAATGAGGTATTTATCTTGATTAAAAAACATTATTCTGAAGTGGAGGCGGAACCTGTTTATAAAGCAAATTCCACCAAAACAACAATTAGATGGCTGATTTCTAAAAAAGATGTCCCCACATCATTTTCGACCAGACGGTTTGAAATTGAGCCCGGAGGACAAATCGGTTTACATAATCATCCCGAAGATCACCATTTTTATGTTTTACAGGGAGAAGGCAAGGCTATTGATGCTAATGGAAATGAAATTAGTTTAAAACCAGGAGATGTCCTTTATGTTCCTCCAAATGAGCTCCATGGATTTAAAAATGATGGTTCAGAGGTTTTTGCTTTTATTTGCGTTATACCAAATTTATAATTTTTTTAAATGGTTTTATTATTTGGAATTTCATCTTTTTTTGCTAATTTTAGATCATTAAATATGTTTATAACAACTTTTTTTAATTTTGTAATGTTTAATGAATTAAGTCTATTGTTTAAATATAAAGAATCTATTAGCTAATAGAAAAAAATAGTAAAAATTACAACTTATTAAGATGAGTTATGACCGAAACTGAATTTAAACCGTATATCTTAGGGCTATTCTGTAACTGGTGTACCTACGCAGAAATTTGAGAATATCTCTCAATTGCGGAAGAGCAGATCAAGCAGGCACCAGTAGAATGCAACGCCCGGCTAATTTAAGGATTATGAGGGTTATGTGCGGAGGAAGAATGGAACCACAATTTGTTTTGGATGCTTTAAAAAATGGTGTTGACGGGGTTCTTGTATCTCACTGCCATAAGGGTGATTGCCATTATGTTTCGGGAAACGAAAAAACTTTTAGAAGAATGCCATTACTTAAAAAATATGTAGAACAATTTGGTATAAATCCGAAGCGAATTTATTATACCCAAATATCTGCTTCGGAGGGTGCTGAATTGACAGAAACAGTCGAAGAATTTGTTCATATTCTTAAAGAATTAGGACCGAATCCAATCAAAAAGGAGGTAAAATAAAATGCAGGTTTTTCAGTTAAAAATTAATCAGCACACATGTACGGGCTGTAATGCATGTGTGGTTTCTTGTCCTATCAATTTTAATCAATTAAGGAAAATGAGTTATCTCAATGAAGAAAATGCGGTCTTATTAGTTAAGAATGGAATTGCCCATCCGATTTATCGTGAAGATCGTGAGATTAACTGTGATGGTTGCGGAAAATGTGTTTCTATTTGTCCGCAAAAAGCAATAACAATTATATGTTTGGAGGAGGTATAAAAAATGTCGTTTCCTAAAATTACAAGAAGGATTAGTAAGGAACAAGAAGAAGTTAAAATTCAATTCCTTACAGAAAATTATGAACTTATTCTTGATCGCACCAAATGCGTTGGCTGTGGGACTTGTTCAAGGGTATGTCCTAAGGATGCAATCTCCCGCGGTCCTGTAGGTGCTTCAATTCGTTTTCCAACTGTTGGAGATCTTATCCCCGAAGTTTATGATCCGCATAAATGTGTCATGTGCGGTACTTGCGTTTATATGTGTCCATTTAGCGCTTTGACAATGAAAAAAAATGGTGAAGTATTGCAGCTCGATCAAATCCCTCTGGTTGTTGAACAAGCAGTACCTAAACTTGAATTTGAGGCCAAGAAGATTAAAAACGCTAAAGGAGTTGAACGCATTGTAAAACAATATGCTAAAGCAGAAGTTAGTATTGTGGATGAGGAATGTGCAAAAGGTTGCGGAGCTTGTGCCGATGTTTGTCCATCAGGGGCTATTGTAATTGCAGAAAGACCGGAACATGGATGGGATATTTCAAAAAACGTAGAAGTCGCAGATCAAGACGCTTGCGTTGCATGTGGTGCTTGTGATTCAGCATGTCCTACAGGAGCTTTAAGACTTAAAATAATAGATGTAAAATTTTCTGGAAAATATAATGAAATCTTTTGGGAACCTCTTATTGAAAGATTAAAAACATTAAAATGGAGTAAAAAAGAGGAGGCGTAATAAAATGAGTTTAGACAATTTAGTATTAATTACAGGTCGGACTATTAATCAAGGCGTAGCATTAGAAGGTGGAAAAACTACTATGGAAAATGTTAGAGCTGCCGCAATCTGCCAATTTGATAGAGATGATTTTAAAAAATTGGATTGTTTAGTTGGAACACCTGTAAAGGTTACTACTGATTATGGTGAAGTTGTAGTATATTCCACAATTTCGGAAGAAGGACCTCATCCCGGAATTATTTTTATACCAATGGGGCCTTGGGCTAATCAAGTTGTCAATCCTGATTCTCAAGGTTGTGGAACACCTACTTTTAAGGGAATGAAGGCTAAAGTTGAAGTTGTTAAGGATGGAAAAGTATTACCCGCATTAGAATTAATAAAACAACTAAAAGAGTGAGGTTAAAATGGTAGAAAAGAAAATAAAAACCATATATGATGTTATTTGTCCTTTCTGCGGGACATTATGTGATGATTTAGAAGTTGATGTTAAAGATAATGAAGTAATTGAAGTTAGAAACGCTTGCCAAATTGGTACTAAAAAGTTTTTCTCATCAAATCCCAGTCCTCACAGATTTGAAAAACCAATGATTAAAAAAGAAGATAAATTAGTAGAAACTTCCTGGGATGAGGCCATCGATAAAGCCGCCGAGATTTTGGCAAATGCTAAAAGACCCTTATTATACGGCTTTTCCAGTACTGAAGCAGATGCCCAAGGCAAGGGAGTGGAGCTTGCGGAATTAGTTGGAGGAATATTAGACAATACAGCATCAGTATGCCATGGTCCTACATTATTAGCAGTCCAAGATGTGGGTGTCGTTGGCTCAACTTTAGGAGAAATTAAAAATAGGGCTGATTTGGTAATATTTTGG
>CAZVTX010000365.1:0-3409 GCA_964629395.1 uncultured archaeon | reverse complement strand
GTAAATCTGAGCCTATAAACTTATCACCTTGAGGAATTGTTTCAAGGGCAAATATGCGTAAATAATTTTTAATAATATCCTCAACTGTATCCTCTGCTCTGAACATTATTAAATCAAGAGAACCATTGAAACATAAAAGTGTGTTATTTGATGAGGTTAACGCATAAGCAACAATATTATTATCTTTTTCTCGTAAAATAGGTTCAAGAATATCATTAATTATATGTTGATGTTCTAATACGAAATCTCTTAGAGGTTTATCATTCAGAATTCTTTTTACCTTAATGTTTATTTCCTCAAAATTTAAACGACGATTCTCATTTTGTAAATTCATTTTCTCAAAAACATCTTTATAAATATGATATAATTTATTCTTAATTGCCTCATCAATATGATAATCGTCGTAAAGTGCAACCAAAAGTAATTTTTTCTCATTTCGATAATTTACACATTCCACAATCATTTTATGGTTTTCAAAACCAATATTTTTTAGCGGATACTTTAATTCGAGTGATATATTATAAATCGCCTGGCAAAAACCTGAGAGTAGGTCGTTATCAATTTCAGTCTCATCCTGATTCAAATAGTACAATAATAAGCCGCTTTCTCCGATCAATAAAAATTTTCGAATCATCTTTATTACAAAAACAAATACGATATATATATAGGATTTTAATTGGGAAACATTATTCACAAATTTCTTGAAATATTCAAAAATGTATTTTATAAAATTTCTTTTACGACATTTACAAACATATTGAAATCTTCGGAAACAAAATTGGGGTCATTTTTGCATCCTAAAAAATAGAAGTAAGCCCCTTCTTTTTTCAATTCAAATTTTTTAAAGAAAAAATATTTTCCGAATCGTCTAATCAGCATTTCATCATCTTTTTCATCCTCACTACCGAATGTTTTTTTAATATCTACTCTTTCAAATAGTTCATTAACCTCCAAAAAGAAAGGAGTAACAGCGTTCATCAATTGTTCAATATATTTATTAAAATAGTAATATCCTAAAAGAAGTGAATTATCATCAATTAAAACTAAACTCAATAAATCCATTCTGTTTGCAAAGTCTTGAATAGCTTTTTCAATTACGGTTGCTTTAGGATTTTTACTTAATAAAATATGAGAAACAGCTAAAATTATTGATTGGATATTGTAAATCGATGTTCTAAAGAATTTAAAATTATCATAATTAAATTGTTTTATTCTATTTCTTAATTCAAGAGAATTATTATTAATCTTATGTTGAGAACCAATTAGAGAAACAGGGTCATATTTATGAAAAAATACGTATATCGGTGGCTTTAAACTTAATCTATCTAATTGTTCAATTATCTGCTGCAAATATTCTAAACTTTCATCATATCTTTCGGGATCTTGGATGTCAATAATAAAAATTACAATTTCTGTACCTAAGAAGATTTTGTCCGCTTGATGTGTTAAATATTGTTTACGATATAATCTCTGACCGCCTAACTCCCATTCAGAAATTTCCATTCCAAGAAAATTATAATCCCGGCGCCTAACACCTCTGGTAGGCAACACCGAATCTATCTGCTCTTTATCTCGCAATAACGTTAAAATAATTGAAGATTTACCGGCATTATCTAACCCGGTATAAAGAATTTTAATCGGTAATAATTTTTCTGGCAAGGTCCTTAACTCCTATTTAAATCACAAATAATTTATGATAAAAATATAATAAAATATCCAAAATTAAATTTTATTAAAATTTTAGAATCCGAATAAAACAACTAAAAGGATTAAAAAAAGTAAGGAAAAAAAATAAAAAATTAAGATAAATTATTCTTTAAACCGCTTTTTTATTTGAAATATTTGATGGCTAATAGAATGTCGTCTTTAGTTACTTTCTTTCTTTTTGCGTGTTTTGTAAGCATTAAAGCGGTTTTTGTAATTTTTTCAGCAGCAGCTCCCATCCAATCAACTAATTCATCAACGGCGTCCCGGGCTACAATAATGGCGCCGTTGTGCTTCATTAATCTTCTAATGGGAGACCAGCTTATATATTCGCTCACCTTAATCTTCCTCCACTTTTTTTATTTTTTAATTTATTTGTTATATAGAGAATGATCTTTGTTATATTTAAAGATTACGATATGATCGGCAAAATGAGAAGAAAAAAATCAAAAAAATATCACGACAAAATTCGGATCTATATATATGATCGATCTGGTGCAACTTAGATAGATTTAACCGAATTTTAAGATTTGTTAAAAATTGATTCCCATTTGCCTTATTTTTGCTTATAAGGATATGCATTAGTCTCATACGGAAAAATTCTTAAAAAGCAAACCAAAAAAATTAAATTCTGAAATGATGAAATTAGGTATTTCTTCAAATATATGAGATTATTTTTTTTGAAAATTTCTAAAAATGTAATTCTATCTTTAAATTTTCTTTAATTGTTAAAAAATATTCATGAAAAGAAATATTTTCATTATAGAATTCATATAAAAGAAAAAAGAGATAAAAAATAATCCTTATATATGGGCTAAAAATGCAATAATGGTGAACAGTGCAATAGGAATAAACGTTGATGCTCCAAAAATTGATTTTTCTGAAGAAAAGACATTAATAATGTAACTAATGATATATATTACTATAAGTAATGTTGTCGCAATAATGGTCAAATCGCCGAAAATTGAATATAACAGAGGGAAAAGGCAGATGTAGCCAATAATAGTTATGACTGATAACCCTATGAAAAATGAGATTGCTTCAATGGCAAAAAGTTTTTTATAATCTTTTTTACCGTTTTCCCTGAAAATTTTAATATGATCTAAAAACACCAGTTCTTTTATAACTTTGATAAATAAATTGAGTCCTAAGAAAAATGTTCCTATTCCGAGAATAGCTAAAGCATAAAAGATAGAATGAGGGCCAATAGTCGGGGGAAATTTCATATAAAATGCCCAGATATTATATTGAAAAATAAAATTTAAGAAAAGCAAGCTTCCATAGGTAATTCCCTTAGCGACATCGTATCTACTTAAGCTATATTTTTCCCATTTTATTTGCGAAAATGTTATACCTTCATGTTTCAATCTTTCAGAACGATATATAATTAGGATTGAGACTATAGATATTATTAATCCTACTATTCCTAAGGTTCTTATAATTTGTTCAAATGGCTCGTTAAATATTGGTGCTATTTGTGATATCATCGAACCTATAAGAGCAATAACTATGACAATTGAAAGAAGTCCAAATAAACTGAAAATATTATTTATATCAAAGATTTTAGTTTCATTTAAGTCATCCACTTCAGATTGAATAGGATAGCGGGACTTATTTGACTTAATGCTTTTTTTAAGCTCTACTTCCGCCTTATCAGGTAAATAGTAAATCGAAAGAAATAATGAAAAATAGAATGTTGCACATA
>CAZVTX010000364.1:0-3428 GCA_964629395.1 uncultured archaeon | reverse complement strand
ATTCTAGTCCATTATATGGAAGAAGAACGGGCTCAATTAAATTAAAACCAATAAACTTTTTTGATTTTTATGAATTTTTTCCGAATTTGACTTTTATTGAATTAATGGAGATTTACGGATTTGCGGACGGAATTCCTCATTATCTGAATTTCATAAAGCTTCCCTTTTGGGATTGGTTGTCAGAAGAATTAAAAAGCCCAAGTTCTATTTTTCGGGATGAAGTTGATTTTCTAATGAGATATGAATTCAAGAATCCAAGTTTATATAAATTAATTTTGGAGGCAATAGCTTCAGGTAAAACCAAATTAAATGAAATTAAGAATTTTATTGGCTTAAAAAGAACAGATCTTAGCCCTTATATAAAAAATTTGATAAATGTTGAAATGATATATAGAGAAATTCCGATGTTTGAAAACATTCACTCAAGAAGAGGGCGTTATTATATAAAAGATAATTTTTTAAAATTTTGGTTTAGATTTTTATATCCAAATCTTAGCATGATTGAAGAAGGTATTTTTGATGTAAAAGTAATCCGAAATGAATATAACGTTTATTTAGGGCAAGTTTTTGAGGATGTAATTAAAAATTTTATTATTAGATCTAAAATAATAGAATTTACTAAAATTGGCCGTTGGTGGTGGAAAGATATTGAAATAGATTTAGTTGCTATAAATGAATTAAAGGATGATATTTATTTTATAGAATGCAAATGGAGTGATAAAATAAATTCTTTTGAGATAATGAAAAAATTGTATGAAAAAGCTAAATCAGTTCAATGGAAAAAGGATAAAAGAAAAGAAATTTTCTTAATTTTTGCTAAGAGTTTTTCAAGAAAAATTTCCATTTTTAAAAAAAGAAAAGTATTATGTTTTGATATCGATGATATTGAAAGAGTTATTAAGAATAGAAAAGATGAATAATAAAAAATAAAAAAAAAAGGAAAATTAGAATTAAAGATCTAGAATATACCTCATAAAATTAGCGACGGTTTAAATCGGAAGCTTTTTCTAAAACCACTACATTATCTGCTTGAGGTCCTTTTTTTCCATCAACGATATCGAATTCAACGATATCGCCTTGAAAAAGTGTTTTAAATTTATTCGGTTCTGTTTTAATTGCAGAAAAATGGACGAAAAAATCTTGTCCGTCGTCAGAGGTAATAAAACCATATCCCTTCTTTTTTAAAAAGAATTTAACGGTGCCATGAGGCAAACTACATTACCAACTTATTGATTACTTTTTATTTATTTCACATTAAATCAATAAAAAGGAGTTAGCTCTTTTTTATTTTTAAAAAAAATAAAAAGATACTTTCCTTTTTATTAAAATAATTAATGTATAATTTAAAATAAATATTTTACTGAATTAATGTCTGAAAAAATTATTATTTATCCGCCTGAAACTCCAGAACAGAGATTGTTTTGGGAAGTTTTCTTCCTTTTTTTAATGATAATTGTTATTGGAATTTTCGGGCGCCTTTCTGCAGAAAATGTATTTTTCACAATTTTGATAACAATTTTATTTTTAATAAATCTAACATTAAGGTTTATTTTAATTAATGAAAAAGGCGATTGGATTTTTTATGTTTTAGGCGTCCTCGGTGGCGGAGGAAATGATTTAATGTCAATGATTAATGATGTATATAATTATAATTCCAAAGTAATAATTCCCATTCTTGATGGATTAATGCCTTTATGGATGATTTTATTTTGGGGGCAAGTTTTCCTATTATTCAGAAAAATATTTAATATTTCATGGTTTAAAGGAGAGGAATTCAATAAAAATGGTCGCTTTCTAAATGGTTGGGTTGATAATAAACTTATTTTTGATATATTATTAATAATAATCTTAAGGGCTATAATTTATCAAACTTATAAATTAGATTTTTGGATACCTGCATTATTTTACAGTATAGGTGTGTTCTTGCGATTTATAATTTTTCCACCTAAGAAAAATGAGATATTCATAATATGTATTTTACCTTATGCTTTCATTTTTGAAGGTCTCATGGTTACTTTTGGACTATATGAATATTATAATCCTGTGTTTTTAGGAATGCCGCTTTGGCTTTTTATATGGTGGATTTTCTTGGTTCCGATTTTTCTAAAAGAAATTTTTGATAGAATTGAATTTTTTTTAAAATCTAAAATTAAAAAATAATATTTAAAAAGAAATTGTCTGAAAAAGTAAAATTTTTTGATATCTGCATCGTTGGAGGCAGTATTGCAGGAAATTATTTAGCATATTTGCTCTCAAAGTTACCAATTAAGTTAAATATTGCCGTAATTGAAGAACATAGAGAAATAGGATTGCCTTTTCAATGTGCGGGAATAGTATCCATGAAATTGGATAAACTCATTGATTTACCGAAAGAAATAATCTTAAATAGGGTAAAAACGGCAAAAATTGTGGCACCATCAGGTAAGACAATAAAGCTCGCAGGAAAAGAGCGTCCCTATATAATCAATCGTATTGCACTTGATAAATTATTTTATGAAAAAATTAAGAATAAATCAAATATCTCATATTTTCTTGGTGAAAAATTCAAATCATTGAAATATTTAACCGAAAATGGAGAAAAATATGTTATCATTGAAACCTCTCATCATAAAATTAAAGTAAAAATGATAATTGGTTGTGACGGTCCATTTTCTTTTGTCGGCAAGCATATGGGTATTAGAAATGACATAATATATGCTGCTCAAGTCAGAGCAAAAGCGGGCTTTCCCCAAGATGAAGCAGCAATGTATTTTGATCCAAGATGGAAAGAATTGTTTGGATGGATTGTTCCTGAAGGCGATAACGGAATATATCGAATTGGAATTGCATCAAAAGAAAATATATCATACAACTTCAAAATATTCCTTAAAAAATTAAATATTTCTGATGATAAAATATTAGATCGCCAAGGAGGGGTAATTCCATATGGCTACATGAAAGAAGTTGCTTTTGATAACTGCCTCCTTTTAGGAGATGCTGCTTGTCAGGTAAAAGCGACCACAGGAGGCGGAATTGTTATGCTTTTAACCGCCGCAAAAATTGCCGCTTATTGTATCCTAAAATGTTTTGAGAATGGTAATTTTTCAAAAAAATTTATCAAAAAACATTATCAGCTGCCTTGCTCGAGAAAAATCGGCAGACAATTAAAGATTCATTATTTTATCAGGTCTATTTTTGAGATTTTTACGCCAAATGATTTTGATACCTTTTTTCAAATAGTTAAATCCAATCAAATTGAATCAATTATTTCATTATATGGAGATATGGATTTTCCTTTAAGTTTGCTGATAAGACTTTTCAGAAATTCTCTTTTCTTAAAGTTTTTTTTCGGAATTATTAAATCAAAATTCTTTTCTCTTATTAAGATTTTTAAGAATTTAATTAAAAAATAGAAAAAATTCAATAATTAAAATTTATTCTCTTTTTAA
>CAZVTX010000363.1:0-3432 GCA_964629395.1 uncultured archaeon | reverse complement strand
CTCAAAATGCTGAGGTCTTTAAGATTATTCATGACTAATGAAGACTTGCCGAGATGTGATGTTAAGCATGAAAAACTGGCTTAATACCAAAAAGATATGCTTCTTTTTAAAATTTATTAATTTATTGAGGATTATAAATTACAAAACTTAAGTTATTTATTTTATCACCACGAAATAAAATTTAATGCATCTAAAAGAAAATCGAAATTGGCTTGTATGGCTTTTCTTCCTTGGTGCGCTTATTGATATATTATATATTTTAAACACATTTGGATGGTATGGATTAATAAGCTGGGAAATTGCCATCTTTTTCTTGCCCCTCTGTGTAATTGGAATAATATGGACTTCAAGGAGAATCATCGGCGTTAAAAAAGGTAGAATAAATAAATATAAACATTCTTTAGTTGTATTTTCATTGATTATTTTTATTGTTTTTAGTATCTTTTCAATAATTCCTTTCCTCTATGTGCCTCTATTAGGAGATCAATTTGAGGAGAAATTTAAAGAAAAATTCGGTGAGAATTATTGGGAAAAAATTCCCGAAAAATATCGTAAATATCTAAAAACACAGGGAAATTATTTTGATAACAGAGACTTAAAATATTTCTTCAATAGAGATATAGATATAGAAAAAAATGTGGCTTATGGCGATGAAAATGAATATCAAATAATGGATATTTATGAAGATAAATCAATTGAAGAAAAGAACAAGCCCGCACTAATTTTAGTGCATGGAGGTGGCTCTACAACCTTTGTTAAAAAAGATAGTTCTTATTATAAATGGACATGCCGATATTTCGCCAGTTTAGGATTTGTGGCATTTTCAATCGAATACACACCTGCTCCTATTAAACCATTTCCCCAAGCAGTAAAAGATGTTCGAACTGCAATTGTTCATATCAAAAAGAATGCTGAAAAATATAATATTGATAATAATTCTGTTGTTCTTATGGGAGGTTCGAGAGGTGGACATTTAGTTACAATTAGCGCTTATACAGGAGTTAACGATGCTGATGAGGGAAGCTGGTGGCGTCAAAATGGGGGCAATTTTACGGCTGAAGAATTAAGAGTTGCATGTGTAATCGACCTATATGGTGCAGTAGACCAATTTTATTCATTTGAGCATAATGGTTTTTTAAAATCCCGCAATGAGATTATTTTTGGCGGTTCGCCAGTTGAAAAAAAAGAATTGTATGAAAAACATACCTGCAAAAATTATGTTTCAAAAGAATGTCCCCCTACATTAATAATGCACGGTTCTATCGACGGAATGGTTCAAGTAGGAGAATCTCAAGGCTTAGCAAAAGCATTAAATAATGAAGGCGGCTTTTATATTTATTTAGAGATTCCATTTGGGCAACATGGATTTGATGTGATTCCAGGTACAGCAGGAAATTCCCTTGCCTACTATTTTATTCCAAGATTTATTTTCCTTATACTTTATGCATGAGATTTCATATCTAAATATTTAAAATGCTAGTAAAAATAACCATGCCGGAATTACATAAATTATTTTTCCTTTTAATAGCTTTTTTTCGAGGAGATTTTTTGAAACCATGATTCCTTCATTTATATCATAGTTTTCCATAAATTTTATTAAGCCTTTAAAATCTCTATTTTCGATATAATTTCGATATTTTACCTCTATTGGCAGTAATGGCGTAGATTCTAAAATAATATCTACTTCATGTTTTTGTGGAGTTCTCCAAAAAGAAATTCTTTCGGATAAAAGACGAGCATGCAGAAATATTATTGTTTCTATGAATTTTCCGGCTAATTCTTCGATTCTCATTATTTTTTCATCATATCTAAGCATTGTTATTGATATACAAGGATGAATTATATGCATCTTCTTGCTCTTTCTTAATTGTTTTGCAATACTACCTGAATAATTGAAAATTAGGTCGAGTAAAAACGCATCTTTTAGATAATAAATATATTCTTTAATTGTATGATTATTTGCACCGAGAATTTTTGCTAATTTTGAGAATTCTATCATATTTGATGTTTCTTTACAGCAATATTCTAATAATGAATATAGAAGATCTTTTCTTCTTACATCATAAACTAAGGGAATATCTCCTAGGAGAATGTGGTCAATCACAGATGATTTTATATATTGAAAGATAATCTGAATATCTTCCTCTGTAGCAATTTCGGGAAAAGCTCCTTTTAGTAAATATTTTTCCAGCATCTGTTCATATATAACGATCTTATTAATATTTTTATTATAAAATTGCTGGATCTCTGAAAATTTGAGATTTATGATTTCCACTGATATTCTATTCATATTTAGAAATTCCCGAAAAGTTAACGGAGGCAAGTAAATATCAAAAATTCTTCCCGCTAAACTTTCCTTGCATTGCATAATATTTAAAGAGGCTGAACCTGAAACTATAAATTTTATATCCTCTCTTGTATCATAATATCGCTTTAAAATATCCTGCCAATGCTGAACTTTTTGAATCTCATCTAAGAATATATATTTTTGCTCATTAGTCGTATTAATAGTTTTTAAATAATATTGTAAGATATCATCTAAAATATCGGAAGTTTGAGTAATTATATCATCAAAAAGAAAATAGAAAATATTTTTTGTTCCTTTTTTAATAAGTTTATTTATCATTTGTCTCATCATAATTGTTTTTCCGACTCTCCTTAATCCAATTATGGCAATAATTTGCTTAGTTTTCATAAATTTCTCAAATAATGCAAATAACGTTCTTTTAAATTTTGGCACAGTAATAGTTTCAGTTTTTCCTTCCCACCACGGATTATATTCATTTATTAAAGATTTTATCCTATTTGAGGGCATATTTTTTTAGTTTATATTATTAAAATAAGTTTTTAACAAAACTTTTAGATCTTATTTATATTATAATGATAATATTATTTAATTTTATTGTCATTAATATAAATTTATTTTTAAATAATACTTATATTTTCTATGAATGATAAAATTTCTCATGATTCTAATCAAATTGAGGTTGGAATTAATATTAAAAAGGGAGAATTTGTCTTTTTGATTATAATTCTGTTTCTTTTTCCGATTTCTGTATTTATCATTCAGCAATTCACGATTTTTGAGGGAAAATTTCTCGAATATATCATTCTAATTATTTATTTGCCGATTATCTTGATATATAACAAACTTCCATTATCAATTTACGGCATTAAAAAAGCCGAATTGAAGGAATCCTTAAAAGCCAATATTTTTCCGACATTAATTGGAGTAATTTTGGTGCTAATTGTTATACCAATTTCTAAACCTCTCCTTAATTATGAAAGTATCACGATAGTGAATTCATTTTCAATTTGGATCATTTGGTATGCTTTAATTAGTGCGTTCATTCAAGAATTCATTTTTCGCGGCATAATTCAGACCAGACTTAGTTCATATTTTAACAATCCTAAAAAAGCGATTCTAATCTC
>CAZVTX010000362.1:0-3439 GCA_964629395.1 uncultured archaeon | reverse complement strand
GAAGTAATCGAGCCTACCAGTGAAATCATTCCAATTGAGGATGTTTATAAAATTATTGAAAATAATGATACTTTTGCATTAGTGCGTTGTCCGTGCCGCTGGAGGAAAGAAATAGAAGGAATAAGGAAATGCAAAGGGAAATATCCGATTCATAACTGTATAATTTTGGGAAGGATGGCAGAAGGATTAATCGAGTTAGGTGACGAAGGCGTAAAGAAAGTATCTAAAGAAGAAGTAATGAAAATAACTAAAGAAGCGGCAGAGATAGGGCTAGTTCATACAACAGATAATAATGCTAATATGGCTACGATTTTATGTGCATGTTGCGAATGCTGTTGTGGCTTGATTGGTGGTTTAACCAGATTTGATAATCCAAGGGCAATTGCTCGAGCAAACTATATAAGCACAATAGATAAAGATGCATGTATCGCATGCGAGACTTGTATAGATAGATGTAAATTCGGAGCGATTCATGTAGAAGATTATGCAATTGTTGATGAAAAAAGATGTGTGGGCTGCGGATTATGTGCAGTTACCTGTCCTGAGGAAGCAATTATAATGAAAAGATATGAAAGAGAAAAAATTCCTTCCTATTAGAAGAAAAAAAGCTAAAATTAGAATTCTTTAAAATTATAAAATTTGTCTTAGTAAAAATCTTGTTAATCATTTATCTTTTTCTTAAAATAAAAAAAATATATAAAAATAAATTCTGAGAGCCAAGATTAATCCTAATTTTTAAAGATCCTTATTTTTTTTGTTGATGTTGCGGCCTGCATGAATATATATTAATGTAAAAATAGGGAGCACCCAGAAGAAAATTGCAAAGAGCATGAACCATTCATGGAATGACTTTGAAGGAGGTAGATCAATAAGATAACCTATGCCGTGAAAAGTTGGCCAGATGATCATTTCTATTCCGATAATGAAGTAAAGGATTTTCGGAATTTCTACATTTGTTTTGTTCTTTAAGGAATCTGAGAATAAAAGAATATAAAGTCCCATGAATATACCTGTAAAGCACAATGAGCCGAAAACCATATACGAAAAGAACATATGCGTGCTAAATCCAAGGATTTTTATATCGAATTGATTTAACGCACTGCTTACATCTTCAGAAAAAAAACCTATGCCAAAAAAACCTACCATAGCTGATAATCCACATAAAAATGCAGCATTGTTGAGGATTGCTTTAAGATAATATGTTATTTTATTTGCCTTGTCATCTTCAGTGACATCATACATCTTTTTAAGATAAATTATTACGGGAATTAAGATTATAGAAGAGAACATTGCGGAATCATCTAAAAATTTAGGGATTGGCGTGAATCTATATGATCCAAGATCGCTAATATAATTTCGAAAGATATCATATCCATCTCCAGCAGGATCAAGCACATTTGCAATAATAACTCCAATAATCAATGACGGAATGAATACAATAAAGAATAGAACAATGCAAATGCGCACGACTTTATCTTTTGTTATAAAATTCAAAAAATTTTTGAATTTATCTTTTAAACTTGAGCTGACCATGATTATTATTTAATATTCATTTGAATATAAATTATCATATATAAATTCTTATTAAGAATTAAAGCTAAAATTCAATTAAGATTTTTTGGTGATTTTTTATGAGCAAGATAAAGAAAATTATATCAAATAAAAGAAAACTTGGCTTTATAATTAGCTCGTTATTAATTTTGTGCGGCGTGATCCCTTTAATAATATTGACATTTTACCCCGATCCTCAACATCCTTATTCTATAAAAGAAATTTCCCTTAATTCGGAAGATGAAACTATGATTAAAGCATTAGTTTATAAGCCATTAAAAGGCGGAAATGATGATATAGGAATCGTCGTAGCGCACGGATTTTGTGGAAATAAACAATATATGGAACCTCTCTCAATAGAATTAGCAAAAAGAGGTTTTTATGTGGTGGCTATTGATTTTAGAGGGCACGGAAGTAGTGACGGATATTTACCCGCATTAAGGAGATCTGAAAAAAATAATCCTTTAGATTATGATATGCTTGTAGCCGTAGATTATCTAAAAGATAAAGGTGTCAAAAAAATCGGTTTGGTAGGGCATTCTATGGGGGGAAGCACTTCTCTGCGCGTTGCCGAAGCAAATCCTGAAAAAATTGATGCTGTTGTTTCCATTGGGATGATTAGTACTGAATATAATTTTAGCAGAATTCATAACCTTTTAATGGCGATTGGTCAATTTGAGCAAATATTCTCAAGAGAGAATGCTATTGAATTTTTAAAGGAATATACCGGGAAAGATGATGTAGAAATTGGGAAATTATACGGCGATTTTTCAAATGGCGATGCGACCAAGGTTATTATAGGACCTACATCGGACCATCTTGCAGAGGTTCTTGATCCTGTTATTGTTTATGAAGCTGTCCAATGGTTTGAACAAGCATTTAACGGTAAGAAAGCTAATGATGTTGTCTTAACCATAGTTCCGCATCAGATTTTTTACCTAATAGGTTTATGCGGTATAGTGTCGATGTGTTTTCTTATAATTTTTCTAATTAGTGAAAAACTTTATGGTAGAGATAAAAAACGTCCTGTGAATGAAAATTTTGAAGAAAAATCTCCTGCAAAACTCTTTATAATTTATATCTCTGGCGCCTTATTAGGTTCAATCCTGTTCTTATATCCGCTTTCAATATTATTAATGGCAGTATTACCTTTGTCTATGGGACATATCCTTTACGCCCAAATAATCAGCATAGCACTAGGACTTCTAATAATTTATTATCTAACAATAATTCGCAAGAATAAAGAAAAGAAAATTATAGATATTCCTTTAGAAGTTAAAATATTCTTTCCATCAAACATTTATCGCTCATTTTTTTACGGGATTATCAGTGCTCTATTATTCACAATTGCCTTATCTTCACTAATGCACTGGTCCACAAACGCCAGTTTCTTAACAGCAAGGGAAATTGGTGCTGTTTTCGGTATTGTTTTACTCTTCTTTCCATTTTTACTCATGAAAGAATTCTTTTTACGTTCAATTCAAGAAAAACTAAGATTCTCAAATAGATTTAAAGAATACTTCTCCATGGTTGGAACGAGTATTTTGCTCGATAATGTTTTAATTGTTATCTTAATGATTCTGTGCTGGCAAAATGTTAATTTCAACATAGGTTTCATCGCACTTTCACTCACCGTCGTCGTTATTTTCTCAATTATACAACACTTCCTTTTAACATGGGTTTATATGCATTCTAATAGAGATATTATTGCTTCTACTTCATTCCTCTGTATCTTCTATGGCTGGATGATCGTAAACTTTTTCCCATTCGGAATTAATTCTGGCTTCTTTTAAAATCTCCAACTAATAATTTTTTATTTTTTTTTTCCGTCATACTTTGACATTAAATTTTTTTAGCATAAAACCCTTTAGAAATATCGTATTAAAAT
>CAZVTX010000361.1:0-3450 GCA_964629395.1 uncultured archaeon | reverse complement strand
TTTGGTATTAAAAAACCTTTTATTAATTATTTTTTGAAAACTTTATTCCAAGTTTTTGATTCGACCGCCTCTTGAACAAATTTGGCGGTTAATTGTAAATCTTCTTCGTCCATAAGATAAGATAAATCGTTTTCTTTGTTTATCGGGTCTTTTATATTCAAATCTTCAATATCTTTTAATAAATAATTAAAGACCCGCAATAATTGCTTTTCAAGCTCTTTTCGGCTAATTCCTTTACAATATTTTACGCATAAAAGTTCAAGAATAAAATTATGCAGCGGAACACCGCGTCTGTATTTCCAGATTTTTAATAATCTTATAAGTTCCATTCTATTATTATCCTTAATATAATCATCCTGTAATTTAATACTCGTTTCAATCTCTTCTTCTATAATGGCATTATAAAAGCTTGCATATTGATTCCCCTCATCTTTTAAGACTCCCGGAATAATATCAATATGGAAATCGCTTTTAAAAGGAATCTCCCAACCTAAATTTTTAGGTTTAGCTTTTCTCCATGATTTTTTCAAAAATAGACCGAGTCTTTTATGAACAATTTCAGCATCTTTATCCGATTCTTTAGGCCAATAAACAATTATATCGAGTTTAGGAACTTCTTTTATTAACGTATTTCTGGCATAGGATCCTCCATAAGAAATAATGAGATTTTCATTAAAACTTTTTAATTGTTCCTTTATTTTATTAAAAACCAATTCGAGATTATTCTTTTGTTTAGGAAGCAGCTCACGCCCAAAAGCGATTTTTTTAAGAAATTCCTCATTTGAAGCTATTTTTTCTTTAGGCATTATATAATAAAAGAACCAAATGTTTATTTAATTTTTATAAAAATAAATAAGAATATTTAACAAATTAATTAATAATATCCGTGTTTAAACGTATAATCTATTAACGCCCGAACATTTTCTGGTTTTGCTTCATCGGGAATACCTAAAGCAGAACAATTAATAAAACCTCCACCCGGTTTTAATTCTGCAAACATTTTTTCGCAATATTTCTCCACATCTTTAGGGCTTCCAACACACATCGTAGAGAGAGGAACGTTGCCCATTATACACATATGCCCGTCTAAAATTCTGTTTACTTCAAAAATATCACTCGTATCACACATAAAACAACAACGCCTTGATATTGATTTTGGTAATTCAAGTAGAAAATGGATTAAATGAGTAACATCGCTTTCCCAGACAAGAAAAGGGATATTGCCATCTTTAACAAATGAAATAATCATCTTTTTCAAAGTTGGCCAATAGAATTCCTCGAATTGCCTCGGTGATAAGGAAAATGCTCTTTCAGAAGGGAAAAATATTCCATTTGAGCCATTTAATTTTGGCATTTCCGAGAAAATTCTCGTAAGCCATGGCTCCATACGTTCCATAAGTTCTTTAAGTTGTTCTCTTGTTTTCTTTTTCATCATATCACGCGTTAACCCTTTAAGATCTCTTAAAATAAACGACATTAAATCGAAAGGTGGGAAAGCAGCCCCCGTCATTAAATTATAATGACCATGTGCTTTTGTTTCCGCTAAGATTTGACTGCTAGCTTTTGCAAATTTGAAAAATTCTAAAATAGTTCGCATGATATAAGCGGCTCTCTTTAAGGGTTTCATTCCAAAAACTTCAGAAATTCTGGGTAATAGTGTTTCAATTGCAAATTTCATACCATCTTTTAAAAAGAGGTCATATTCATCGGGTTTTAATCGTTCATGCTCATTATATTGATAACTTGCATTCACATTCAAATCTCTACCGGGAATCTTATAAAGATCCAGCTTTGATGCAGTTACTAATCGTCCGATTGCCAACATAAAAGAAGGAAATGTAAGGTCAAAATTAAAATCATCATTAGTTTTTAAAAAAGCCCATCGAGTTTTATTAAAATCAAACATATATTCCGCACATGTAATTCCGACATATTTAGCAGGAAAGAAGTTTAATCCTCCAGCAGCAACGGGTACTCGATCGGGTAAACGCCTCATTGTGATGGCATCCAAGACCCGTCGTTCCTTTTCTTCATAAATTTCTTTATTTTTATCTATGTCTATTTTAAATTTCAATTCATTCAATTTATTAGAAAAAGCAGTAAATTTAGATACTAATTTATATGGCCATGGAGCTTTTAAATATCTTGCCATGAATTCTAAAAACATATCATGCCACCGAGAGCCATTTTTTAATTTTATTTACCCCATCAATGGCACTTTCACCAAAATCATCCGCACCTACATATTCTGCCACTTTTTTGTCCGTTGAGCCTCCGCCTACAATTATTTTAAATTTTGAACGGATACCCTCACGCTCAAAAGCATCAATAGTAGCTTTCATTGAGTCATAAGCCACAGTCAAGAGTCCTGACATTGCTACTACCTGCGGTTCAATTTTTTTAGCTTCTTCTACGAATTTTTCCGGAGGAATATCTACTCCAATATCAATTACTTCAAAACCATTTGAAATTAAGAGGCTTTTTAGAATATTTTTCCCGATGTCATGGATATCATCCTTAACTGTTCCTAATAAAATTTTACCCTTACTATCAGTCATTTTACCTTCTAATGACTTACTTGTAAGCCCTAATTCTTCCATAACAGAATTTAAGAGTTCTCCGGACATTATAAGTTCTGTTAAAAATATTTCTTTATCCGCAAACATTTGCCCAATTTTGTCCATAGCAATTCTACAAATTTCCATAATTTCAAGAGGACTTTTAGACTTTTTCAGTTCTCTTACTTGATTGAGAACCTCATCCTCATCAAAATCTAAAATAGCCTCAATTAATTTTTGATCTGACTCGTCCATTTTACAATTCTTAAAATATTATTATTCTTATTGATTCTAATTTAAACTTATGTCAATTTAAATTTTCATCATAAAATTTTTTAAAAACATCCTAAAAATGAATAAAAATAAAATGATATTAAGATATTATGAGAAGTATATCAAAATATAATTCTTTTTTTTTGAGATTGTAAAAAAGATTATCGTATTTTACAATTAGAATAAATTATACAGATAAGCTATTGGATATTCAGAATTTATTCACTTAATTATATTTCGATCTTGTTTTTACTTTTGAGAATTTAATCCCTATTATTTTGATTTATAATTATAATATTATCGAGATATTTTGACATATTTTTTTATAATTGGGCATGGGAAGGAATTTGAGGGAATTATAAATCACATTAGCAAGAAGGAAATTGATGGGAGAGGGGGGAATTGAACCCCCGGTCCCTCGGCCCCCAGCCGAGAATCATACCAAGCTAGACCACCCTCCCTTTTCTTGTAATAAACGAATGGGGGTCAAAAAAAAAGAAATATAAATCTCTGATTAATTAAATGAAAGATTTATTAATTATAAAATTTTTGTTTTAACTTTATAAGATTGTTTAAATTTTATTAAAACACCTCTTATTTAATTTTTATAAAATAATTG
>CAZVTX010000360.1:0-3458 GCA_964629395.1 uncultured archaeon | reverse complement strand
ATTATAATATATTTAAATTTTTATTCTTTAAGCAATTTTTTCCTTAAGAAATTAGAAAGGATAAATCCTTCGTGAAAAAATATTATTCCGAAAATTAAAAAGACTCTTGCTATTAAAGTATATAACGATTCGTTTATTAATATCTCTGTTACAGCCCCAATTGCAAAACTTGTAAATGCTATAATAAGCAAAATTCCTCTTAATCTAATTTCCGGATTTTGGGACTTTAAGGATTCCCGTGCAAATAATGCTCCGCAAATGACACAGATTGGACCATTTACAAGTAGAAATGTTAATACTATTATCGAAAATTTTATATCTACAACACTAATTAATTCTCCCATAAGCGTTGGATCTTTTAATAAAAAATAAAGAAATATAACATCAAATACAGCTCCACCTGAAATTATAATTATCTGAAGCAAACGCTGTCTGTTTTTATAAATTAGTTCGGTGAATGCAGTAACGCCCAAAAAAACACCCAAAGGGATAAAAAATAAACCAAGAAATAGATACCAAGTAAGATTTAAGCCAACACCAATAAAAATATATAATAAAAAGGAAATCATTGAAGGATACCATGGCTCAACTAACAAAATCCATGTTAAGCCGAAAAATAGGAAAGTTTTATCTTTATTCGTCTTATATTTATAAGAAATCTTAATTCCTATAAAAACAGATAATATAACAACAAAAGTGCTTAGCAAACCATTAATTATTTCAATATTGCTTAGATTAAGGAGAATATTCAACACCTCTATTAATAAATAATCTAAATTATAACAAGATCATATATAAATTTTTAAATTTTGAAAAGATATACTTCAAATTTTTATTATTTATGAAAATTATTAAATAAGTTGTTAAAATATAGATTAGAGATGTAATAATTTTAACATAATTTTATAACAATCATTTATTTTAAGTTATTATCGGATAATATCAAATTTTATATTGAATTATATAAAATAATCATGAAAATTTTATTTTTTATAAGATCTGATACAGTAGATTTATCAAAATTTAATATTAAAGATATTCCCGGAACATCGGGTCGGCTGGATGTAATAGCAAGATGTGTTATTGCTGCACTTTTTAAAGGAGATTTTCTTGATAAGAATGTTCAAATTTGGATATATTTAGACAAATACGGAACATTAATATTTGATTCAAATGAGATTAATGCAGAGGAATTCCCGAAAAATGAATTACTGCTTTCTGATTTTATCGTCAAAATAATAAATAATCGGAAATCCATCAGCCCTATTAGTATATTAAAAGAAGCTTTTACCGAAGTTATTCATAAAATTGAAAATTTAGGTTATAAAATTTATATTTTAAGTGAAAAGGGAAAAGACTTTTTTAGAAATCTAAAATCTTTAAAGAAACAAGAAAAATTAGCATTTATAATCGGGAATCAGACGGGAGAATTTATAGATTCGGAGGAATTAGGAAGATTTAATTTTCCAAATCTCAGTCTTGGCAATCAATCTTATCTCGCTTCAAGCATAATACGTTTGATAAAAATAAATATCAAGACTTAAACGTAAAAATGAAAATTTATTTAGTATTTACAATTTTTTTTTATAATATTCATAAATAATAGAATTTGGCAAAATTGTCTGAAGAACCTATTTCAAAAAAGCGTGAGGCACAAAAAGAAATAGCCAGTAAATTTATTGAAAAACCGGTTAATTTTCTTATCAAGCATAATGTAACACCAAATATCCTTTCTTACCTTGGCTTATTATGTATGATTTTGGCGGCTTTTTTTATTTCTTTAGGAACAATTCATATGTTTTTATTTTTTTCATGGCCCGGCCCTTTTTTTATTTTCCTTGCGGGTACTTTTGATGTATTTGATGGCGAAGTTGCAAGGCGCACAGGAAAGGAGAGTGCCGCGGGAGCATTTTTAGATTCAAATTTAGATCGAATTTCAGATGCGATATTAATTTTGGGTTTGATATTAGGAGGCTTATTGAATTTCATGTGGGGATATATTATTCTTTTCTTAAGTATAATGATCTCTTATATTCGATCGAGGGCGGAAAATGAAGGTATAGATATGCGGGGCATTGGGTTAATGGAACGTGCTGAGAGAGTCTTAACTTTATTTGGTGCGCTAATAATAGAAACATGGGTTTATTTAATAACCTTTTGGATTTATGGAAAACCTTCACTAATAGAGGTTCCTTTCTTAGCTACACAGCCGGTAACTTGGTTCTGGGTCATTTTTATTTTAATATATGTTTTTAGTTTAGTATTAACGGTTTATCAACGAATATCGTTTACCTATAAACATTTAAAAGAAAAAAAATCTGAAAATTAAAACTTATATATTTAAACTAAATTTGTATTTTAGGAATAAATTATTTAAGTTTTGTCTTATTCAATTTAAGTAGTTAACTAATTAAAGAAAAAGGCTGATTTTTATTCCAAAAAAGAGGCGTAGTGGTGGAAGGACAGGTTCTAGTAAAGGACGATATGCAAGAGTCCAATGTCAATTTTGCGGTAAATTTGTAGCCCGTAGCAAAGCTAAAGTTGTAACCAGAAAAGTTTCTTTAGTAGATGGTAGAATGTATCAAGAACTTAAAAAAGCAGGAACGATAATTCAAGCACCCGTAAAAAAATCATATGCTTGTATATCTTGCGCCGTCCATCGTCATATGGTTTCTCAGCGTGCAAAAGCTGAGAGAAAAGAACCTTAAAAATAAAAATTTTTATAAATTTAATTGTTGGAAGAAAGAAGGCAGACTATAATTAATTTCACATTGATTTTTTCCTTGTATTTCAATTATGGCTCTGATAAGATATATTTCTCTTAATTCTTCATTAGGTTTATAAATTTTAACTTTTGAACCCGGTTTTAATCTTATTGAATAATTTTCGGCAATTCCCGTAATATTTTCATCAGTTTTTACTAAAACACCTAATAATCCTAATTCATAGTGAGAGACAATAAATAATATTTGATTTTGTTTTTCATTATATACTTCAAAATGAACAACTTCGAGGTAATCATTTTTTAACTCATCAGGTAACTGAGTATATGGTATTATTTTTTTTCTGCCTTGTATATATTCAAAAGGAGTATAAAATAATATATTGAAACTTGATATTTTTCTTATTTGTTCATTATATTTTTCAACATCCTTAACATTATAAGCTTTATCTAATAATAAATCAAGTTTATCAACAATATCTTCCGCAGAATATCCTTCTAGGACGGTTGCGATATATGCTCTTTTTAATTTTTCAATTAAGATTTCACTTTTCCAATCTAATTTATAATCAATAGATATCTCTAATGCTTGATTATATAGATTGGTTGCTATTTGAGAATGCCCCAAAGCAAGGAAATAATCCCCTAATTCGCTAAAGACCACGATTGCATCTAAAAAGTTTTTGTCCAAATCCATGTTGGAGATTTCTTCCATAATATTCATTGCAGTTTCCTT
>CAZVTX010000359.1:0-3476 GCA_964629395.1 uncultured archaeon | reverse complement strand
ATAAATAATCCCAGTCTTTCGCAGCACATTTATCGGAGAATCTTCTCTTAATTATAACAATGGCTAAAATGATAAGAATAATCCCTCCAATAATATACCAGGTATATAATGCAGTGAGATAGGCAATATCAGCGGCAACATAAGAATAAGCACCATAAGTCGAAGCCACGTTTGCCGCTGTAGCTGTCCAAGATAATCCCCAAATTCCCCAAATAATATAGATCAATGCGTCAATGATTAGGATTAGCCAAGCCCATTTCCCGATTACGCTAACAAAATTCTCATATTTTTTCCAATCTTTATTTCCTATGGGTTTTTCTTTTTTCTCTATTTTTTGTTCATTTTCTGACAATAGATTTCACCTAATTTTGAAATTTCTTCTTAATTTAACTAAAAAGATTATTTTTTATAAAATCGCTTATTTTAATTTATAAATATTTCTCAAGTAATTATATTTTAAGCGTTTTACATGTTTTCGGAAAGAATAAAAGATTTTTTAATAAAAAGACCAATCAGAATAAATAAAGAAAATGAGCATAAAGTTATTTTAAGGAGAGGTTTTCTCGCAGCATTATTATATTCTATTTTTTATGGATTTTTTGAATATTTTATTGTCTACAATAATTATGTAGGATTACTACGGATTTACGCAAATATTTTTGGTGCAGAGCAAACTCTAGGAGGTGCGATTGTTAACTGGTCTATTATGTACGCATGTTTATTAATAACAGTAGCTATTGCCACCTATTATGATAAAAAATTGAATTTTGAGCAGATTTTAATGGGACTTTTATTTATGACGATGCTTGAAGATTTTATTTACTGGGTCGGTCAATGGATTGAAACTGGGCAATATCCTTTTCCAGCACCGAATTGGTGGGATAATACTTTTGCATCATTTAGAATTTTAGGAGGTCTTGGAAAACCGATTCCTTTTTGGCCCTATGTCCCTCTATATTATATTCCTGGCTTCGGAATGGTTACATTTTTTTATATAATGTCTTATCTCGGCCCTAAAACCTCACGAATTGCCTTTATAATTATTTGTCCTTTATTTATTGCAATTTTAGCGGGAACTTTTAGTACAGAATTTTTTGCTTTAATTGTTCTGATTGTAATTCCTTTAATTTCTTATATTTATTGTCTATTATTACTTGTAAAAAATAATTGGAATTTAATTGAGGCATAATGAATTTCGGTAAATATATTAATTTTCGTGAGGAAAATCATTTTGGTATCATAATTTTAAATAGGATACATAGAGCTAACGCTTTTACAATAGAACAATTGGAAAATTTGAAAAAAGCGATTGAATATTGCCAAGAAAATGATAAAATAAAAGGATTAATATTGACGAATGAAGGAACCTCGTTTAGCACTGGAATGGACTTAGATTATATAGATGGAAGTGATCATGAAGCAGTCAAAAAATTAGAAGGAACTGCAGCGGAAATATGCCGATTACTATGGGATGGAAAACCTTCGATATGTACTGTCAATGGTAGGACGATGGGAGAGGGCGTAGTTTTTATCGCTTGCTGCGATTATAAAATAGCGACCAAGGAAAGTTTCTTTTATATGCCCGAAATTTTATCTGGCATTTTTCCCGGAACAGGTTGTATTGTATTATTCTCAAGAACAATCGGAATACCTTGGACAAAGAAAAGTTTAATGTTTGCCGAAAAAATTTCGGCAGAAAAGGCTCTTGAGATTAATCTTATAGATGAAATTGTATCCGATAAAACGAATTTAATCAAAACTGCTCTAGAAAGGGCAAAATACTTATCTTCTAAAAATCAGATTTTTTTAAATGCCGTAAAGATTAGTGCAAATCATTTAAGAAATATGGATTATTTTTCTGCTTATCTGCTTGCCGGAAAAATGTATTGCTCAATAGAAAATAAAATATTTTTTGAGAAATTAAAAAAGAGATTATTAAATTTGGATGAAAATAATAATGTCTGAAAAAGATTTAAAATTAGGCGAAGATATAAAATTTGATGTTAAAAAAAGATTTGGGATTATAACAATTGCCCGAGGCGAACGTTCTAATGCTTTAACATTAGAAATGCTTCAAGACATAAAGAATGCTCTGGAATATTGCCAGGAAAATGAAAAAATTAGAGGGATAATTTTAACTGGCGAAGGCAACTCTTTTACCTCGGGTCTTGATATCAAAGAAATTGATGTAAAAAAATCACTTTTAATAAAAAAGGTCGAAAATATAGCAAGTAATATCACAGCGCTTTTATATTATGGAAAGCCTGTCATTTGTGCCATAAATGGGCTTGCGATGGGAGATGGCGTTATTTTTGCACTTGCAAGTGATTATCGTATAGCAGTTGAAAATGCTTATTTTCAAATGCCCGAGATTAATTACGGCATCTTTCCGGGAACAGGATGTATTGTATTAATGACGAGGATAATCGGGATTTCATGGACGAAAAAAATGCTCATGTTTGCCGAGAAAATTGATCCGGAAAAAGCGGTTAAAATCGGATTAATAGACGAAATTGCTGATAATAAAGAAGATTTAATGAAAATTGCATTAAATAAAGCAAAATTTCTATTTACAAAAAATCAGACAGTTCTAAATGCAATTAAAATTTGCAGCAATCATTTACAAGATAAATCTTATTCTGAGGCTTATGATTTAGAGAAAATGGGTTCATCTTGGTATGAATATGATGATAAAGAAGAATTTTTATCGGAATTTCGAAAAAGATTTATGTAATTAGTATTTTTAACAAATTAACAAAATTTTTTAACTAATGTCATAGGGGTTATTATGAGTAATATGTCAATCAAAATTTCAAAATCAACAATATTTTTAATTGTATTTCTTGTAATTATAATTATCATAACAATATTTAGTGCATTAAATCCCGATTTTGGCGAGATTTTTTCAATCAGTAATTGGTTCAATAAGGATGCTCTTAATAAAGTAGAATTTTGGATTGCCGTGTTATTTGTTATGCTGGTTTGCTTTTTAGGAGCTCTAATACCTGTACCTATACCTTACGCTATTCCAATAACTTTATTTGCTGGTGCATGGTATAGTATTCATGGTGTTTTTGTTTGGCCTTTTGTGTTAATAATGGTTGCATTTGGAGCTTTAGCAAATACTTTTGGCGATTTAATTGATTATCTCATAGGCAGAGGTGCCGAATATGTACTTAGTAAAGATGATCCTGGACTTCAAGATAGATGGAGCAAAATTATTCTAAAAAAGCCAAAAGCAATTCCCGCCGTCATTGTTATTTTTGGATTAACGCCACTTCCAGATTCTTTATTAATGGTACCTCTTGGAATTGTAGATTATAGTATGAAAAAAACAATTTTATGGATGTATATTGGGCGCTTCGGGATGTTTTTTCTATTTGGACTTGCAGGAATTTATGCTTTAGAAGGAATTATTACGTTATTGTCAGGAGAATCGGGAGAATACGGATGGATAAGCGGAGTTGTGCTTCTTT
>CAZVTX010000358.1:0-3478 GCA_964629395.1 uncultured archaeon | reverse complement strand
ATTTCATTCTCGTGTTTTGCTTAATATCCTCAAATAATCCATCTCCTAATTTTTTCCATTCTTTTCCAAACAGTTGCTCCATCTTATTTTCATTACACACATTACAATTCCATACAAATTCATCATTTTTCTTAAAGCCTACTTCATATTTGAATGCTATAATTGTATTAGAATAATTTAAGATTAGAATGATTATTAGAAAAATAAAAAAATAGGTTTTTTTAGATTTTAAACTTACGTAATTCAAATCTGTCCCTCCCTATTTTTAATTGTAAAAGATAATGAATACTTACATAATCCTATAAACGATGTTATTAAAAATATAGTTGCCATGAAATTAAAGGGAAAATATGGGAATATAAGGAACCAGAGCCCCATATAAGCTAGATCAAAAAAGCAAAAAAAGAAAATACTTCTTTTAAAATAGGGCAATATCAAATTTGACCGTCTAGGCAAATTAAAAATTATTATTATTAAGAGTGGGATTAAATTTAATAAATGGTGATCCCAGGAATCATAATATACGATCAACATAATCGTAAATCCAAAAGTATATCCGTATATTATAGAAAACTTATCATCTCGTCCTATTGCATAAAAGAAGAACCCTATTATCCCAAAAATTAATAATAAAGTAAATAGAACATATATTTGATTAAAAGGGATATTAAAAAGATAACAGAAATTTAAGATAAGCTTGGTTAAACTAAATGAAAAATTAATAGTTAAGGGGTTTGAACCGGTAAAATTTGTTTCCATAAATCCTTTAAACATTTTAGGGTATAGATAAAAAAGTATAAAATTCGCCAGAATTGGGGTTGCAACACCCAATATTCGATCAATACTCTTAAAAAAATTAAATTTAATCTTTCTTGCTTTAATATCGAAATGTATAATTAATAGGAAGGGAATAAGAAAGAGGGCGGTAGGTTTTATAATAATACTAAGCCCAAGTAACAAGCTACCAATAAAATCCCAAATGATCCCATTATATTTTATAAAAATATAAACTGAAAGTAATACAAAAAATGTAATATATAAATTAATTTGCCCTAAAACGTAATTTAAAACCTGCGGTAATGCCATTAAATAAATACTTATGAAAAGAATGACCCTTTTATCATCATTTTCGTGTCCTTCACCTTTCACATAAATGCATATCTTATATAATAATATTGAAATAAGAATATTAAGGAAAAGATTGATAAATTGGTAAATAATAACTCCTAAATCATATCCAAGAAGGTAAAAAGGAACGAAAAAAGCCGCAGAGAAAGGTAAATATCTAAAATCCCAAATATAATGTTCTTGATTGTATAAATCATTTATATCTTTGATAAAAATGCCCCCTGCATTATAAAATATTAAAAAATCGTTTTGCTCTCTAAAAACGGTTAAAATCAAAATTAAAGCGAGTGAAAAATAGATTAAATGAACAATAACGGCATATTTAAAAATTCGATAGTTATTCCATAAATCTATAAAGCGTTTTTTAATTCTCGAAATCTTTGTATTTAAATTCATTAGTGATCTTTACACAATTATATTGGCATAAAAATCTTAATTAATTTAACAAAAATAATTTTATTAAAAATTCTTAAAAAGAGGTAAAACAATGCTCATTATTAACAAGAAAAGAATAGATAAAAAAATTACTTTCGGAATTATAGTAGGAAATAGAGATGTATTTCCTGATCACCTTGCGAAAGAAGGAAGAGAAGAGATTATAGAGGTTATGAAAGAATTAGGCTATGAATATGTTATTTTAAGCGAAGAGGATACCAAATATGGTGTTGTTGAAACATATGAAGATGCTAAAAAGTGTGCAAAATTATTCAAGGAAAACAGAAAAAAAATCGGCGGAATTATTGTTATCTTACCTAACTTCGGTGATGAAAAAGGAATTGTAAACACATTGAGAATGGCTGACCTTAATGTACCCGTTTTAATTCAAGCATCTTCGGATGAAATTGATAAAATGAATAGAACCTATAGGAGAGATGCATTTTGCGGAAAAATTTCCGTAACAAACGTCCTTAATCAATATGGAATACCTTTTAGCTTAACGACATATCACACTTGTCCTATTAAATCAGATATTTTCAAGGAGGATATTAAAAGATTTGAAAAAATATGTAAGATTGTTAGAATTTTAAGAACGGCGAGACTTGGTCAGGTCGGGACAAGACCAAATGCATTTGAAACTGTTCGATATAGCGAGAAAATATTAGCATTTAGCGGTATTACGGTCGAACCAATTGATTTATCAGAAATATTAGGTGAAATAAATAAATTAAAAGATGATGATAATGCGGTTAAGGCAAAACTTAAATATATCAAGAGTTATACGGATAATATCTTAAATATACCTGAAGAGGGACTTACAAAATTAGCTAAATTAGCTGTAGTTCTTGAAAAATGGGTTAACGATAATAAATTAGATGGTTTTGCATTTCAATGTTGGCCTTCTATTCAAGATAATTTTGGAATTGTCCCCTGTGCAGTATTAAGTATGTTTAGTGAAGATCTTATTCCTGCTGCATGTGAAGTCGACATTTCTGGTTTGATTGGTATGCTAATTTTAGAAATTGCTACGGGTAATCCCTCTGCAATTCTCGACTGGAACAATAATTATGGAGATGATCCTAATAAGATGGTACTATTTCACTGCAGTAATTTACCAAAATCGTTTTTCAAGGATACTAAAATGACACCTCATCCAATTATATCAGATCTTAAAGGAGAAGAAGCCAGTTATGGAGCAATACAGGGTAGAATTAAATCAGAACCCGTAACACTATTAAGGGTTGAAACTGATGATATTATGGGGGATATTAAGGCAATAATCGCAGAAGGGCAATATACTGAAGATCCATTAGAGACTTATGGAGGATATGGAGTTGTAGAAATTCCTTATCTGCAAGATTTATTAAAAAAGCTATGCTATGGAGGCTATGCTCATCATGTAGCCGCAACACTTAATCATGTAGGAGATATTGTCTATGAGGCTCTAACTACATATATGGGTTGGGATGTCCAATTTCATAATTATGAATAATGAATTTCTCATTTTTTTCTCATAATTTTAATTTTTTTTTTAAAAAAACCTGAATCAAGGATTTTCTTATGATCATCATTTAAATGAGTTAAAAGCTCAAATGAGGGTAAATAATTATTATTATAATTCAAAATATTCTTAATTTTTAAAAGTCTTTTAATTGTTAAATAAATTGAATAATGAGATATATCGCAACCAATCCATTTTCTATTTAATTTCTCGGCTTCTACTAATGTGGTTCCAGAACCGCAGAAAAAATCGGCTATTAAATCATTTTCATTACTCCCAAGCTCTATAATTCTTTTAAGTAAATCATGATGTTTTTGGGTTGGATATCCCGTCCATTCCTTTGAGGCAGGTTGCATACAAGGGATTATCCAAACATCGTCTATTTTTTTATCTTTCACGATTCTGTAAATG
>CAZVTX010000357.1:1996-3494 GCA_964629395.1 uncultured archaeon | reverse complement strand
GTAATATAAATCCAAAAACAATTGATGCAATATTCGTAGGAACGGAAACAATAACTTATGCCGTTAAATCTGTATCTAATATTTTTGCCCAACTGTTCGGTATTTCTAAGAATTGTATAACTCAAGATATATATAATGCATGTGCGGGAGGAACACTTGCAATATTAAATGCAATAAGCATGGTTCAGAATGGAATTATCCGAAAGGCTCTGGTTATCAATTCTGATGTTTCTACTTATCCTATAGGAAGTCCAAGTGAGCCTACTCAAGGTTCAGGTGCAATAGCTTTGGTAATATCGAAAAATCCTAGAATAGCAAAATTTAGTACAAAATTCGGGAAAATATCGGGAAATGTAAATGATTTCTTCCGTCCGGCCAATGAACAATGCGCTCAAGTTTTTGGAAAATATTCCATTGATACTTATTTAAAATTCCAATTAACGGCTTACGATGATTTAGTTAAAAATTTGGGTGATTTTCACGCAGATTTCTATGCATTTCATGCACCATTTGCGAAATTACCTATCAAATGTATGCAACACATTATTTTAAAGAGATGGATACGGCATATTAATTATCTCCCAAAAATAAGGAAAAAAAAAAATGGAACATCACTTTTACGCAAATTAGATAACTTTCTTCATGATGTTACCGTGCTGCCTGAATATATTTATCTCAAATTGAAGGAAAGAGGTAAAAAATCAGAGACTTTGGAAGAACTCTCTCATTGGTTTATAACCAATATTAAATATAGGGTAATGCCTCAATTACGGATTCCTTCGAGATTTGGAAATATGTATAATGCATCTGTTTGGACACAAATTGCGTATATCTTGGAGAATTATGCACGGGCAAATCAGACAATCTATTTCGGCTCTTACGGCTCAGGTGCAACGTGTATCTCCGGATTGCTGAAAATTAGTCCGAAATTTAACCTTATAACACGAAAACAGCCAACCATCGAATTTTATATTAATAGAAAGAAAAAGATTAGTGTTGATGATTATGAAATGATACGGAAAGGTATTTTAAAACCTCTAATTTACGTAGGAAAAATTATCCCGCATAAAGAAAATGGCGACCGTAAATTTATATTTCACTTTTGTGATAAAGGTTGCTTAATTCCGGATATAGAAGGATTAAATTATTGCCCCAAGGGTCATTCAGGTTATCATGAAAAGGTATTCCCGCTTTTTGCTCAATTAAAATCAAAGCCTAAATTAATTAATGCAAACGATTTAAGTTTTCTTAAAAATGATATGGTTAGAATTGATCCTCACGCTGAAAAAAATTCTTGTTTAGAATATCATATTAGGCGTATAGAATCAAATAATTATGAAATAACGGAAGCTAAAGGTTTATTGAATTGGAATCCAATATATATCCCCACGGAAGAAATTTATTAAACCTTATTTCTTTAAAAATTTCAAATTTAAAAAGAAAAATTAACAAAATTAGCAAATTCTTCAATACAATCTTCTAATAATTTTACCCTCAT
>CAZVTX010000357.1:0-1896 GCA_964629395.1 uncultured archaeon | reverse complement strand
ATTTTTCTCTAAATAATTTAAAACTTCTCTTGAGGTCAGCGATGTGCAGCTTACAATGATATTTTCTAAATTTTTTTTTATAAAAGGCAAAGCTTTATCTAAAGCTGCTTTTAACCGAAATTTGGGCTCATGTAAAGTAGAAGCAATAATTATTGATTTTTTAAAATCCATATAAACTTAAAATTCAGATTTTAATTGAATTTTTCCAATAATTAGCATAATATTTATATTTACAAAAAAGTATCTTTTATCATTAAAAATAAAAAGAGATGATTACTTTTGGAAAAAAATGAAATCAATAGAAATTTAGGGAAATCTAAAAAATTAGTCATATTGATCTGCAGTATTGGCATTCTTGCAATAAATTTCATTCTAATTACATTATTAACCTTAGCTATGAATGAAGGAACTCCTTATGATTTTTTATTATATTATCATATGACTAAATTTGATGCAATAGGTTTTTCTTTAATGAAAGAATATTCTCTATTATTCACACCTTCATTATGCTTATTTATGACATTTACATCAAGATTCAAATATGATATAAAGATTCTCATTTGTCAACTGATTTTATTTATTAGTTTATTCGCAATATTTTTTAATCTCATTTTAACAAACGCAGTCGCAGCATCAACAAACTTAGTCAAAGAATCATCAATGCTTACAGCACTTTCCAATACATTAATCGCATTGGGTATAATAGCTCTTATCCTCACTTTAATCTTATTCATTATATTTACATTAGAGGCAAAAAAATAATTAAAACTAAAAAAGATTTATTTTTTTTTTTTAATTCTATTATCGCTTAATCTCAGATTAAGATTATAAGATAATTCGGCCATGATTTTAATCTAATGACACTATTAATAACAAATTTTAGATTTAAAACAAAGAAAATAAAAATATGAAAAGAAATATTGATTATTTTAAATTATTCAATTTTTCTTCTTTTTAAAATTAATATAATAACTCCAATTATAATTACGCAAAAAATTGACGTTGATATTGGAAAGACAATCCTATCAGCAATTATATTATAATATAGTGAGATTGTAAATTCTGCAGGTTTACTTTTAGGCGTGAATCCAATATCGTCTAAGCCGCCATCTGCATCGTCCGTTGTAGGATTATCCCACCACCATATAAACATACCTCCTAACCAAGCTCTATCTGGAATTGTTGCAAAAAGAGCTTTATAACACATATCTTGGGCATAAAAATCTGTCTTATCACTTTCCGTTGCAGCGGGATTCTGCCAGCATTTTGGCTGCGATTCATAGCCTACTTCTGTAAATATTACTTCTTTTTCATTATTAAATTCATCTTCAAGCCATTTTTCGATATTATCTAAGGCATCATTCCAGCCATTTATTAAATCCGAAAACGATGGATTATCTTTTTCGGATAAAGGAAAATACGCATCAATTCCTATATAATCTAATAAATCCCAGAAACAAACGGAATCATAATTAGTCCAATCAGCTGCATATGTCAATTTACCTGAATAGCGATCTCTTATTCCCGCTATAGTTTTAGACCAATTGTCATAGCGGCTTTCATCACTAGAGAGAGATTCACAGCCAACGCAAAATAATTCCACATTTTCATCTTCCGCAATCTCACTAAAATGCCAAATAAAATTCTGATAGGACTTAAACCATTCGCTCCAATTTGTAGGCTGGAATTCTGCCCGCCAAACCTCATCTAAAGAATCAATATACGGCTTTAGCATAACTTTTTTACCTTTATTATGAAGATATTCAATAGCCTCGCGAATACTTTTATCGGAAGGTGTATCTTCATAATTTGACATTATTTCTGTAGAAGTATAATTTTTTTGATACCAAATCGGCACCAAGGCAACCCAATCTACTCCTATTGATAACATATGAT
>CAZVTX010000356.1:0-3513 GCA_964629395.1 uncultured archaeon | reverse complement strand
CATTTTATTAGAACGATATAAAAATTACATTGAAATGAAAGTTGGATGTAAAATCTTTATTAATTCTGATTTTGATCCTAAAAACAAATCATCTAAAGCTAGACCTTTTAAACCAGCAATTTATTTTGAAATTTAATTTGGTTAATCAAAAAATATTTTTTTAATCTGTTTTTAATTTTAAAATTTTTATTTAATATTTTAATTCTAAAAAAATAATTATCCTTTTTCTAATAAATTAAATGTACTTGATAAAAAGGAATTATTTTTTTAGATAATTTTTTGAATTTACATTATGATCTATTTTAAGTTTAAAATTTTTGATAAAATGGACGTAAATAAAAATTTTTTCAAAAAATTTTAGTATCATTATCTAAATACAAATATTTATAAAAAAATACTCGTATTTTTTTTTATCTTTTTTCAAATTTAATTAGGTATAAGGATCTTTAAATGAATAATCAAAATCTTGATTACGATATAATAATTGTCGGAGCTGGTCCAGCAGGTTCAACAGCTGGGTATTTACTTAGTAAAATTGGATTAAAAGCACTTTTGATAGATAAAGATGTTTTTCCTAGATTAAAATTATGCGGTGGAATTCTTAGCCTTAAGACAATAGAGATATTAAATAAAATTTTCAGTGAATCTATTTTATCACTTCAAAATAAAAGAATAATTGATTATAATACTCCTTATTATGAAATTAATTATAATTTTGAAAAGATCTTCTCTTATAACGCTTCCAAATTTCCTTTTTATTTTGTAGAACGTGAAATTTACGATAATTTCATTTTAGAAAAAGCAAAATCTGTAGGAACAGAAGTAATCGAAGGAACAAAAGTTAAGAAAATTAATTTAGATTCTCGAGAGATCTTTTTAGAAAATGGTGATAAAATAAAGTCGCGATATATAATTGGAGCTGATGGAGCTAATAGTGTTGTTCGAAATGAATTTATTTCCAAAAACTTGATAAATTCTAGTAAATGGCAAGATAATTTAGCTACTGGACTTGAATGTTTAATCCCTCGGAATAAATTGAAGGATAACTTTTCTCACCCAATTCTTTCTTTTGGGCTTGTAAAATATGGCTATTCATGGGTTTTTCCAAATAAAAACAAAATTATTGTAGGCGTGGGAGGGCTTAACAAGAAGAATAAAGGAACTTTTAAATCGATAATGAAAATAATATTACATAAATTAAAACTTGATCCAAACATAATCTCAACAGTTAAAGGGCATCCAATACCATATGGGAATTTTAAAATTAAACCTGTTTATAAAAATAAAGTTTTCTTAATAGGAGATGCTGGAGGGTTTGTAGATCCTCTCTGGGGAGAAGGCATATATTATGCTCATAGAACAGCTCAATTAGTTTCATTGGCAATAAGCAAGGAATATTACAATCGAAATCATTCTGACAGTTCTTACTTACAACTTTTACAAAAATACATTTACTCAGAACTAAATTATGCAATAAAACTACGAAAATTTTTCTTTAGCAAGATGAATGTCAATTTAAAATATAATCCTTTAAAATTTGCTATAAAAATATTTGAAAAACAATTTTTAGAATTAATAAATGGAGTGAGATCTTATAAATGGTTAATGAAGAAGAAGGAATAATTAATGACGTAGACCTTCCAAAGATATTTCTTACTAGAATGCTAGATTCAAAATATCCATATCGTATTAAAAATACTTTTTTATCAAGTATTTTTAAAGTCAATTTAATCCCTAACATTTTAATTGGGATTTTTTTCTATCTTAGATTTCAGTATTTTACACCATCTTTCATCATAACTTACTTGAGCTTTTTTGGTTGGTTAAATATTGGTACTGCACTTGTCAAATATTATGATCAGACAATCTTACCTAGATTTTTTCTGAAAGTAAAAGATTTAATCCCAGATGAATCCAATTTAAAAAACCTAATTTATAAGTATGATAATAGGTTTAAATCATATTTTTGGATTCCCGCTTTACCATGGTGCATTTTACTAACAATTACACTTTTTTTAACTAAGGATAACATGATTCGGGGAGGAATTTTTGGATTTGAAGATATTTGGTTCTGGATATTTTATGCAATTTTTATCTGGGAATGCATTATTGCTGCCACAGGTATTTGGGGTGTATTAATTATGATTCAAGCATTAAGAGAGGTTTCAAATAGAGAACTTAATATTGATCCATTCCATCCAGATAAGGTTGGTGGATTAAGCAGTATCGGTAATTATGCTATTGCTACAACAGTCATTTTTTCGACAGGAGCTTTATGGCTTCCATTGGCATTTGAATTAGCTTATGGACAAGATTTATTGAACTTTTTTGTTTTTACAGTTGTATTAACTTGGATGGTCTTTACATTTCTCGCTTTTGTATATCCAACTGTTCACATTCACAATAAAGCTGTAATAATACAAAAGAAAATCTTAGATAGACTTCGGAAAGAATACTCTAGTTTCAAAAAGAAAATTCTTATAAATAATTTCGACGATCCTGGTAAAATCTCTTTATATTATTATCAATTAGAATTATTGAGAAATGAATATTATGATTATCAAAATGTAAAATTATACCCATTTGAGATTAAAATCATCACAAAATTAATTTCTTCAGTATTACTACCCCTCTTAGTATGGTTAGTACAATCTTATTTGCCAACTCTCATAGGTTTGTAATTTTTATTCCTTTTTAAAAACCTCTTTTTTTTTATTTATTTAAATTAAGATTTTAGTTTTCATAGTCCATATATTTGTTTAGGTCCAAGAAGTTTGGGAAAACGGTCTATTAAAGTTTTTCGTGCTTCATAACAAAGATGACACTCGTCAGCATACTTGATTTCATGATCAATATTATACTCTTCTATTAATTTGGCAGGTCCACCCTCTAAAAGTGGTTTAATTATTGGGTGTAAAAGTGGATCGTAATTATTAATTATTTCAGAAAAGGAGTTTTCTAAATAATTACCAATGCTAAGCCCTTGACAAATGAATATATTTCCAAAAGAATCTACATGAACCCTTCCTAAACCTTTTAAATCTTCATGGGGACAAGTTTTCAAATCACTCCAAGTGTATATTCTTAAATCAGGAGTTACCAATTTGTCAACAGCACGTCCCCTAAACCTTAGATAAATATCGAAATCTTTCCCTTGCTTTAAAGATTCTCTGACTTTTTTCAAATAACTATCAGGATCTTCAATATCGATATAATTAACTGGAAGTTTTAACATTTTAGCAGCTTTAGCTGCTATAATTGCTTTATTATCTTCAATATTATCGAAATGGTAAAGATCATTACTGATACTTAAATCAAATAGTTTAAATTTTTTTAGTGGCTCCAACCAATGAACAGAATCTTGAATATCTGTTGCCCAATAAGAATTGGACACGATTCCAACATTAAAACCCGCTTTACTTGCCATTTTTATGCCTTCAATCATTATGGGATAAAACAAGAAAGGTTCTCCTCCTTCAAAATATATTTCTTTAACGGTCTCTAATCGTTTTG
>CAZVTX010000355.1:0-3540 GCA_964629395.1 uncultured archaeon | reverse complement strand
ATGTATGCTATGAAAAATTTCTAATTAATAAGAAATTCAATTGAATATTAATAAATAAAAAAAAATTAACTAAAAAAAGAGATGTTAAAATAAAAATGCCAACAGAAGCATCTAAGCAAGCCTTAGAGGGATTACGAGATTTATCTACACTAAAATGGTATGTAATCCCTCTTTTAGCTTTAGTTTTATATATTTATTTTATTGAATTAAAAAAAGCAAGGGAAACAGGAGATTATAACGCAATTTATGCGGGGCTAACATTGTTCGGAATGGATTTTATCAATGAGACTTGGAATGGAATTATATTCGCAGCAACTCAGCATTCTGCGTTTTGGACAACTCCAGGTGAGACTGCTTTTCGTGTTATGGTTGGATGGAATATAGAAATTATATTTATGTTTTTAATTGCAGGAATTATATTCTATAATTCGCTTCCCGAAGATCGTGAGAAAAAGATTTTAGGAATACCAAATCGCTGGTTTTTGGCAATTGTATTTTCTTGGTTTTGTGTATTTGTGGAGTGCCTTTTGAATATCGGTGGACATTTAGTTTGGGAATATCCTTGGTGGAATTTGAGTATCACTGGAATTTGGCTAATTTTTCTCATAGGATACTTTCATTTTTATGTAGCTATAATCTTAGTAATACAAATGAAAAATGATAGAAATAAAAAATTAGCAATCGCTTGCATCTATTCGATAGCAATAATTTTGAATGTTATTTTCATGGGCTTTTTAGGCTGGGTTTATTGATTTTTTAAATTTTTTTATTTTTTTTAATTTATTCATATTCGATCGTGCTTGGTGGTTTATTTGAGATATCATAAACGACCCGATTAATTCCCTTAACTTCATTAATAATACGGGTGCTTATTTTTTCTAAAAGATTCCAATCTAATTTTGAAAAGTTTGCAGTCATAGCATCCAACGATTCAACTGCTCTGATTGCACATAAATATTCATATGTTCTATAATCGCCCATTATTCCAACAGTTTTTATGGGGATAAAAACGCAGAATGCCTGCCATAATGATTCATAGATTCCTGCCTTTTTTATCTCTTCGATTAAAATAGCATCAGCTTCTCGAAGAATGTTGAGTTTTTCCTTATCAATTGCTCCTAAAACTCTTACAGCAAGTCCAGGTCCAGGAAAAGGATGCCGATTTACAATTTCTTTAGGTAAACCTAATCGAAGCCCTATTCTACGTACCTCATCCTTATAAAGGTCTTTTAATGGTTCGATAATTTTCAATTTCATATTTTCAGGAAGTGTAAGATTATGATGTGATTTTATTTTTGCAGCTGATTTGCTTGTAGCGGCGGTCTCGACTCTATCAGGATAAATTGTGCCTTGTGCCAGAAATTTTATGTTCGGGTATTCTTTCTCAAGTTCGATGGTTTTATTTTCAAATATTTCTATAAATGTATGGCCGATTATTTTTCGTTTTTGCTCCGGATCTTCGATATTTTTTAACCTATCAAGGAATAATTGTTCTGCATCGACATAATGAAAATTTTTAAAGCCTAATTTTTCTCTAAATGTTTTTTGCACCTCATATTCTTCATCTTTTCTTAATAATCCGTTATTTACAAAAATACTATGTAATCTATCGCCTATAGCTCTATGAAGTAAAACTGCTGTGACCGAGGAATCCACACCCCCGCTAAGTCCGAGAATTACACCATTCTCAGGTCCAATAGTTTTTCTAATTTTTTCAATAGTTTGTTCAATCCAATTCTTTAATTTCCATTCTTTTTTAGCTTTTGCGATATTTTCAATAAAATTATTTAGGATTTCATTACCGTGTAATGTATGGACAACTTCGGGATGGAATTGAACACCGTACATCAATAATTTATCATTTCCATAAGCCGCTATTGGTGTAGTTTTTGTTTCAGCAAGTATTTCAAAACCTTCAGGCATATCTTTTACCTGATCTCCATGAGACATCCAAACGATTTGATTTCTCTCTAAATTTCGAAAAATACCGTTTGGTTTAATAATCTTTAATTCTGTTTTTCCATATTCTTTATGTTTATGAGGTTCTATTTTCCCGCCTAACTGATGAATTATTAAATGAAACCCATAACAAATACCTAAAATTGGAATTTTATACTCTTTAATATAATTAAAGAAATTTTCGCTTAATTTTGGACTATTTTCATCATAAACACTGCTTGGCCCACCTGATAAAATAATCCCCTTAGGAGAAATTTCCTTTAATCTCTCAATAGATACATCGAAAGGTAAGATTTCAGAATATACCCCTAAATCTCTTATTCTACGGGCAATTAAGTGGCAATATTGCCCTCCAAAATCAAGAACAATTATAGTATCCATTGACAATATTATATTTTGGAAAAAACTAATACTTTTCGTAAAAAATTTAATAAAATTATTAATGAATAAATAAAATTAGACTTTCATCGTTTTTTACTTATTTTTTTAAATCTCAAATTTTTTGAATAATTATTTATTATTTTAGGATATGCAGAAAAAAACGAATATAGAAGATTTGAAAAAAAATTCCGATGCTTTTCATGATAAATCCTATATAATCAGCATTATTTTATTGAGCATCAATATTTTCTTATTTATTTTAAAGTTCATTTTTTCTATATTGACTAATAGTCTGGCTTTACAGGCAGATGCCTTTGATAACCTAACTGACATCGTTATGGTGTTTGCCGGGTTTATTGGACTTCATTATGCCAAAAAAAAGCCTAATGAAAAATTTCCCTATGGTTATTATAAAATTGAGAATTTGGTTAGTTTGATAATCTCTCTATTTATTTTTTATACTGCATACAATATTATTATAAGCGGGACAATTGGAATAATCGATTTTTTTAATGATAAATCTAAAATAATTATTGTATCTCCAATAATATTTATTTTTTTAATAATTTCATGCGTTATATCTGCATTAGTGGCAATTTTTTTAAAATTTTTTGGAAAGAAAACAAATTCTCCTATAATCATCTCACAAGCAAAAGAAAAATCGTTTGATCTACTTACCTCCATATCAGTTCTGATTGGCTTTATCAGTTCCGCTTATGGGTTTTATTTATTGGATTCAATTTTAGGATTATTTATCGCAATTTTCATTTTTAAAGGGGGATACGACATTTTTTTAGTTTCTACTAAAACTTTACTTGATGCCGTTATTGAGTTTGATGAAAGAACGAAATTAGTAAAATTAATTGAGAAAACACCCCGAATCAAAAAAATTGAGAGTCTTGATTTACGGGCATACGGGAAATATCTTTTTTTAGAATTAACAATTAGTCTGAAAGGAACCTTGCCGTTAAATAAAATCGAGCGACTTAAAGATAATTTGATTTCTGAAATTAAAAAGGAATTTCCGCAAATCTTTAAAATTTTAATTTTAACTAAAACCGAAGAAAAGGAATTAATAATTTTTGCAACTCCATTAAAAGAAAATTTAGGCTTAAAGTCTCCAATTTCAGAACATTTTGGAGATGCCTTATATTTTGGAATAATTGAATTAGAAAAGGGAAAAATTTCAAAAATAGATAT
>CAZVTX010000354.1:0-3556 GCA_964629395.1 uncultured archaeon | reverse complement strand
TGTCTGAATTTTTTGCTTCCAATTTAATCAATTAAAAAATCATTAATTTTTAATATTATTTAGAAATATCATTTAGAATCTTTAATCTTTTTGAATTCACGAACGATAATAATATGTAAAATAAATCACTGATAATTGTTTTTTGATTAAACCTTTAAATTAAAAGAAAGAATTTATCTTGCAATATAAAAGTATTATTTTTCAACTTAAAATTTGCTTAATTAAACGATTAAATAATTTGAAAATAATAATATTATAATTTTTTGTAAAGATAAATTAGAAATTAAAAATAAAATTAGAGGCGTGATTAATGATAAAGTCCGAAAATAATATTATAAGACTAAAAGCAATTGCGTTAGATACCGGAGGCACCATGAGCGATTCATTTGTCATAGATGAGCGAGGTAGGTTCAGTGTAGGAAAAGCAATAACAACACCAGATCAATGGGAAGGTATCTACAATTCTATTAAAGATGCCCTAGAGCCGTGGAAAATAACGCTAGAAGAATCATGCAATTCAATAAGCGGGCTGGTATATTCGGGAACAGCTATGTTAAACAAGTTGTTGGAGCGAAAAGGAAATTCTAATATTGGTTTGATTGTAAATGCTGGTTTCGAGGATTTATTACGCTTAGGAAGAGCATTACAATGTTGGATTTGGTTAGACTATGGGGGTCGATTACATGCCAGAGAGCATGAACATCCAAAACCGCTCATTCCAAGGAGACAAATAAAAGGTGTTCGCGGTAGAATAAATTTCTGGGGAGAAGAACTCATTCCATTATATCGAAAAGAAGTAGAAATAGCAGTAGAAGAATTATTGGATATGGGCGTTGATTGTATTATTATATGCTTTTTATGTTCTTATATGAATCCCAGACATGAAAAACAAGCAAAAAGAATAGCTGAAAAGATAATAAAGAAGCGAGGTCTTAAAGTCCCCGTTATTTTATCATCTGAGCGTATGCCAATCAGAGGGGAGACGCCTCGATTAAATGCCTTGGTTATTGAACAATATGCTGCAGAACCTTCAAGGGAAATTTTAATAAATATCGCCGAACGATTTAAAAAAATGAATATTATCGCACCATTAAGGATTTTAACCTCATATGGCGGGACGATATCACCATATCACGAACAATTAATCACTACAATGGTTTCAGGTCCAATTGGAGGGATGATAGGTAGCAGATTTCTCGCAAAAGCTTATGGAATTAAAAATTTAGTATCTTCCGATGTAGGGGGAACAAGTTTTGATGTAGGACTTACAATGGAAAAATATATTCCTACAAAATGGGAAAGTTCGCTTGGTGGATTTATTCTAAATATCCCAATGATTGCACTTGATTCAATAGGGGCAGGAACGGGGATGTATGTTCGATATAATGAGATTTCTGGAAGATTGGAATTTGGTCCCGAAAGTGCAGGTTATAAGATTGGTGTCTGCAATGAGGATTCAGGTATTGACACGGTTACTATTACTGACTGCAGTTTAATTTTAGGATATCTTAATCCGGATTATTTTCTCGGAGGTAAAATTAAATTAAATAAGAAAAGAGCGTATGAATTCATAGAAGAACAATTAGCTAAACCATTTAAAGCTAATCCATACGAAGCAGCGAGAGGGGCTATTGATTTAGTCGAAATTCATATGAGGAACCATTTAAATGCGATGATACAAGGCCTCGGATTTAGACCTGAGAATTATACTCTTATCTCATTTGGAGGAGGTGGACCGCTTCATGTAGCAGGATATTCTAGAGATCTAAATTTTGAAAATATTTTAATACCAGAATGGGCCGCAGCATTCTCAGCTTTTGGGTGCGCATGTGCAGAACATTCTTATCGATATGAGAAAACTATTGATGGGGTTATAACGCCAGATGGTCGCTTAAACCAAGCAGTCTCAATGGTTCTAAATGCTACTTGGTCTGACCTCAAAAAAAAGATAATCAAAGAATTTAAGAAAGAAGGTCGAGATCCTGATCAGATGATATTCAAACCTACTGTGAGAATTCAGTATCTCGGAATGCTTGATGATTTAGAAGTAGAATCTCCTTCAGACAATTTAATTCCTGATGATATATGGAAAATTACCAAAGCCTATGACGATTTATTTGAGGATATTTATAGGAGGGGTACTAAAAGTCCAGAATTAGGGTATCATATTACAAAGGTTGTAGCTACAGGTATTATAGATGTTCCTAAGCCTAAATTACCCGAATTTGAAATGTTAGATGAAGAGCCAGAAGAAAAAGCCTCTAAAGGGACAAGAGAAATATATTGGTCCGGAAAATGGCATGAGGCAACACTATGGGAAATGGAGGTATTAAATTCAGGAAATGTAATTATGGGGCCCGCAGTGATAGAAGCCCCAGCTACTACACTTCTTGTCCCGCCTGGTTATAAAGTAAATTTGGATAAACATAGAGTGTTTCATATGGAGGTAATGTAAAAAATGAGTAAAAAAACAATAGGTTGGGATGGAAAGACCTTAAAAGAAATGTTAGAAGAGAGCGAACGCTTATTTAAGGAGACAGGTAAATATTATGGTATCGAAAAATTAACATTAAAGGAGGAGGATCCGTTTGCTTATGAAAAAGCTTATGCAAGTTTGAGGGGTGCATTGGTCTCAGCAAGAGAGACGGCACTTCACGTTGCAGCATCACCAATCGTAAAAGAAATTGGCGAATTGTGTTTTGGATTATATACACCTGAGGGTGATTCTATTGTTGTATCAACCGGCATTCTCGTGCATATTCATACTATGTCTGAAGCGATGAAATTCATGATAAGAAATGATTATGAGGAAAATCCTGGAATAAATCCCGGAGATATATTTCTTAACAACGATCCTGAATGTGGAAACGTTCATACGACTGATGTTCAAACAATTATTCCTATTTTTTGGGATGGTGAATTAATTGGTTGGGCAGGGGGTGTAACACATCAAATTGATATTGGAGGTATTACACCAGGACATACTTTAGTCTCTTCTATACAACGATTTGATGATGGGGCTTATTATACATGTCTAAAAATAGGTTCTAATGATAAAATTTGGAATGATCACATGCAAACAGCACGTAGAGCTGTAAGGACACCTCTTTATTGGGAACTTGATGAGAAGTGCCGCCTTGCGGGAGATTTAATGATTAGAGATGCCGTAATTGAATTTATTAAAAAAGTTGGAATCGATTATTACAAGAGATTTATAAGGGAAGCAATTGAGGAAGGTCGGAGGATTATGCAAGAACGAGTTAAGGAACGCTTAATTCCGGGAAGATACCGCGCAGCATCCTTTATTGACGGTGCTTTTAAAGATCAAGCATGGGTACCAATAGCTAAAGTAGATAAAATAAATAATCATCCTATTGAGATAATTGTAAAAGAAGACGGGAAAATATCATTATCTTTCGATGGTGCCAGCGGCGCAGGACACAATGCTTTTAATGCAGGGCTAGGCGCTATGGAAGGGGGACAATGGGTTTTATTGACCCAGGTGTTGATATATGGCGATAAAGTAAATGATGGGGCTTATTATGCGGTAGAAAAA
>CAZVTX010000353.1:0-3603 GCA_964629395.1 uncultured archaeon | reverse complement strand
TAACTCCACCTAAAGCTTCTGCAATTGCTTTTGCAGCCTTATTTTTCTCAGCAATAAGTAAGATGACCATTTTTTATTTTAACTTTTAGGTAAGGTAAAAATGAACTCCGCACCTTTACCTAATCCTTCTGATTCAGCCCAAATTTTACCTCCATGAGCTTCGACTATACCTTTCGATATATAGAGTCCTAACCCCATGCCCTTATCGATGGAGGTATCTATATCCTCTCCTTTTTCCAATTTTACAAATTTATTAAATATTTTTCCGATATTTTCTTTAGAAATTCCTTTACCGTAATCCTTTACCTTAAATATTATTTCATCATCATTTTCTGAAGATGAAATTTCAATTTTACTATTTTTATTAGAAAATTTAATTGCATTAAGAATTAGGTTTGAAAAAACTTTCTCGATTTTTTCTTGATCTATACTTAAAAAGATATCTTTTAAATTATAGGTCTTAATGGATATTTTCTTTTTATCTAAGAGTAATGAAAATGAATCAATACATTTTTTAACAATCTCGCATATGTTATATTCCTTTTTATTTAATGTAAGCCTTTCTGCATCAATAGTCATAACATCTGTAAGCTGATCTATATATTTTTCTAAAGTTCTTGCATTTTTCTCTACTCTTTCCAAATCATCAATCATTTCTTCTGATAATTCATTCCGATATTTAGTAAGAATATAATCAGGATATCCTCTAATGGAGATTAGCGGTGTCTTTAATTCATGAGCCGCCATTGTTATAAAATCATTTTTTAATTTATCTAATTTTAATAATTGTTCATTTTGTACTCTTAACCGTTGTTCTGATTTTTTTAATTTTTCTTCCGCTTCCATTCGCTCCGTTATATCTATAATCGTTATTAAATCAGCAGTATTTCCTTTAAAAGGAATTGATTTCACGAAGGCTTGTATCCATTTTAATTTTCCCGATTTTGTAATAATTCTATGAGAATATTCTACATGCTTATTTATTCCATTTTTTTGTCTTTCAAGATGTATCCGTTTAACCATCTCGAGATCTTCGGGGTAAATATTATTATATATATCTTTGACTGTGGAATTATGAATTTCTCTTTCTTCGAATTCCGTTATCAGAGAGAACGCTTTATTATGGTACACCAATTTATTATCTTGTAAAATTGCTATCCCTATTTGCGATTGTTCTGCCATAGTACGGAATTTTTCTTCCGATTCTCTTAATTCTTTAGTTCTTTGCTCTACTCTTCTTTCGAGTTCTTTATTTAATTCTCTGAGTTGTTGTTCTAATTTATATCTCTCGGTAATATCTTCTAGGGAATATATTAATCCCACTATTTTATCATCTTTATCAAATATCGGGATAATACTTATATCAAAATGTTTAATAGAAGAATTAAACTTTAAAGATTTATTGATGTGAATTAATGCTTTTTTGTTTTCTAATGAAATATTTTCCAATTCTTTTAATATTTTCAAGTTATCTCTAAATATAGGGAGATCAGAATCATTAATACCAATAATATCATCAGTGCTATTAAATCCATTAATTTTTGCAAAATTTAAATTACACCCTATTGAAACATTTGAAAAATCCTTCCAATAAATTAATTGAGGGATGTTATCAATTATGCTTCTGAGCATTTCACGGGATCTTTCTACGGCAACTATACATTTTTTTTCCTGAAAAAATTTCCAAAAGCGAATCTCCGGAACTGATGTAGCAACAACTTTTAATCTCTCTTCCGAATCTTTAAACTTTTTTTCTAATTTTTTAAATTTTGAAATATTTTTAGCAATTAGTAATAACTTATTTTGATTATCTAAAGTTATTCGTTTACCAGAAATTTCATACCATTTATATTTCTTCTTTTTTGAAAGTAATCTTACCTCTATAGTCCCTTTTCCTTTCTTGTAAGTATAGGAAATAAATTTCTTAAAATCCTTAAAGTCCTCATTATAAATTAAATCAAAGAAATCAGAATTTTCAAGAAAATTTTCTTTATATCCTAATTCCTTGTAAATTGCATTGCTGTTAAGATATTCGCATTTAAGTTCATTATTTAGAATAAAAATTAAATCATCAATATACTTTAAAATTATATTCTCATCGTATTCTTTATAGGTTGGTATTGTCGTCATAGGGTATAAATTAATATTTATTGGAAAAACGCTAATATATTATATTATATTCATAAATTTAATTTTTACAACTAAGATTTTAGTTTTAGCTTTTATTAATATTTTAATTTTCATCTTAATAAAATTTATGTTATAAAGTTCTTTCAAATATTTATGGAAAATTTTTATGATTTTATTATTATAGGGGCTGGTCCAGCGGGATTAACTGCCGCTATTATTGCTAAAAGACTCGGATTTAATGTCATCGTTCTGGAAAAAGGTAATAAGCCGGGACCTTTACCTAGAGGTGAGACAATTCACCATTATCCAATTTTGGATGAAATATTAGGGAAAGGTTTTATTAAATCAATTAGCACACACGAAACGCCTGAAAGACTTTTTCATAGTCCGAAAAATAAATATCAATCTCTGATTAGAGTTCCCGAGACAAGTTACATTTTTGATTGGAGGGATTTTATTGAGAGATTTATTGAAGTTTTAAAGGAATTAGATGTTAAGATAAATTGTAATTGTAAAGTAGTATCTCCCATAGAAGAAAATAATTATTGTATCGGAGTGAATTATTTTAATGGAGATAAAGAGTATAAAATTTATGGGGGTGTAATTCTTGCTTGCGATGGATTTGATTCTGCTATAGGAAAATATTACAATATTGATTATTCTAAAATAAATAATCCAACGATTAAATGCTTAATAAAAAATGCGAATATTGATATAAGAGAGCATTCTGCGTTAGAATTATTTCTTGTAGCTAATGGAGAATTGGAATATGCTCCAAATTTTCCTCCCTGCGCTCTTTTTATGTTTCCTCATGGTGAAAAGGATGTAGAACTTGGTTTAATGATTTTTTCTGTTGTCGCTAATGAATTAGAAGATGTTGGTATACCTGATGAAAAAGAAATTTGGCGTGTTTGGAACGAAATAAAAAAAAGCTATCCTGGGTTTTCAGAATTTTTTAAAGGTTGCTCAATAGAATATGAAGGATATACTGCGATTCCTTCTGCGAATTTTGTGAAAAAATACATTCCAAAACCAGGCATAGTTCTTATTGGAGATAGTGCAGGATTTGTAGAAGCCTCTGGGTCATCAGGATTGCATTCTTCGATGGCAATGGCAAAGTTTTGGACTGAATTAATCGGAAAACAACTTTTAAATCTTAAAAAAGATTCAATTAATGATTACAAGGCTGAAATAAAAAAACAATTATGGTCTGATGAAAATATAAAACTTCTCAAAAAAACTTTTCAAAAAACAGAAATATATCGGCATATCATTACAACCTATAAAGTTTTTAATAGTTTTATAAAAACTATTTTCAAACATATGAGAGCTGCAGATAAAATTAATGAAAATTGGGAAAAATTAATTTCTCTATTATCTAAGGCTAAAGCAGGAAATTAATATAAATTCTCTAAATATTTTTCTTTTTCTCAAATATTAATCCCAAAAATCTTATGCTCGACAAAATCTTCA
>CAZVTX010000352.1:0-3604 GCA_964629395.1 uncultured archaeon | reverse complement strand
AAATCTTATCTTTAAGGTTATTGTTCGATAAAATAAATTATTTTTTTCAATTTTTTTATGAAGATCTTTATTAATTAATTTTAATTTTTCCTCTATTAAATTAAAATCAAGAATATCCATTGGAAATGTAATTTCACGACTTATTGATTTTCTATCTCGTTTAACATCTTGAACTTTACTATTATCAAGACCATGCACTTTTTCCCATATAGATGCTCCGTGTTTGCCAAATAATTTTGTAAATTCTGAAAGAGAAATATTAAAAATATCTCCTATTTTTTTAATACCTCTTTCATAATAATGTTTCTTATTTCTTTTTCCTATTCCCGGAATTCTCGTAATATCCTTTTCTTTCAGAAAATCTGCAACCTCTTCAGGCCTGATTATTGTTATTCCATTGGGTTTATTCTCATCGGAGGCGATTTTTGCGATAGTTTTTGTCGGAGCAATTCCTATTGAAATTGTAATTCCTACATTCTCCTGAATTTTATGCTGAATTTCTCTTGCTATATTGAATGCTTCATTGAAATTATCACAACAATTAGTTAATTCGATATACGCCTCATCTATGCTAACCTGTTGAAAATCATGGGAATAATTTTTTAATAGCGACATTACTTTTTGTGAAGCTTTTTGATATTTTTCAAAATTAGGACGAAGATAGATGCCTCTCGGACATTTTCTATAAGCAATAGATATAGGCATTCCGGATCTTATCCCGAATTTTCTTGCTTCATATGAACATGTCGATACCACGCCTCTTCCATAGCCATTTTTAGGGTCCGCTCCAATAATAACGGGCTTTCCCTTTAAATCCGGATTATCTCTTATTTCTACAGAGGCAAAAAAACAATCCAAATCGCAATGAAAGATAATACGACTCATTTTAATTAAGAGAAAATTATGATCCAATCTTTTAAATTATGAGGTCTTAGAAGAATTTTCAATTTTTTAAAGATTTTCATTAAAAATAACTTTATTAAACAAAATTATATTTAATTAAATATGTCATCTGATTCGGATAAAGAACTTTTGCTTAAAAAAGAGGTTGTTAAAGCCGCAAAAGCAATTTATCAAAAAGGTCTGGTTGAAAATAATGAGGGAAATGTTAGTGTAAGAAATGGAAGGAAAGAAGAGATCTTTATTACCCCTACTGCCAATCAATATGAAACGCTTACAGAAGATCAAATTGTCCATCTTGCTTTCGATGGAACACCTTTAAGTTCAGGAAAACTACCGTCTACTGAAGCCAAATTACATTTGGCTATTTATAAAGCTCGCCCTAAAGTGCGATGTGTAATTCACACTCATTCTACATATGCAACAATAGTATCTGTAGTTAGAAAAAGTATACCGATTTTGATGGAAGAACAAGTTATTTATTTAGGTGGCGCAATAAATATAGCTCCCTATGGAGAAGCACATACACAAAATCTTGCAGAATCGGCATTGAAAGCTTTAAGTTATAAAAATGGATCCCTTTTAGCCAATCATGGAGTTATTGTATGCGGAAAATCCACTACAGAAGCAATAAAATTCGCAGAATTAATCGAAAAATTGGCAAAGATCTATTGGGGTGCATTACACATCGGAGAACCCTTTATTTTAGACAATCAGAATCTCGAACAATTTAAGAACATGTTTAAAAAATTGTTTGCAAATTGCCCAAGAAGTATGTTAAAGAATATTTAATCTTTTTAATTTTTATAAAATTTTAATATAAAATTTGGAGATTTTGAGAATGGAATTAGGCATTAGTTCTCTTGGCTATTTAATTGAATATGGTCAAATGGATAAATTCAAAAATACAAAAGATTTACTGCTTTCCGGTTCAAAGGATTGTCTTGAATATTGTGAAAAAAATAAGATTAAAATATGTGAATTAATTCTTGACCCGCCCGATGTGTTGGAGGGTGATTTTCGAAAAGAATTTTGCGAAATTTTAAATTCTTACTCATTGGTAAAACAAATTCATGGTCCATTTGTGGATGTTTGCGTATGCTCACATAACAAATATATCGCTAAAGCATCAGTGAAGTCATATATCGAAACAGCAAAATTATGTAATGAATTAGATATAGAGATTCTCACTGTTCATCCGGGATTATCAAATTTTCTTATAAAATCAATTCATTCAACGAATGTAAAGCATCTTATAAAATACACGGGTGTTCTTTTGAAAGAAGTCGAAGATTTAGGTATAAAAATATGTATGGAAAACATGCCTCAGAATACGAATATTTTACTTAAAACAGAAGATTTTTTGGATTTAATCAATTCAATTAGACGGAATGATCTTTACATTACATATGATACATCTCATCACTGGACATGTAGCGGGAATCCCGAAATTTTTTGGGAAAAATTAAGTAATAGAATTAAGAATATTCATCTGGTTGATAATTTTTCCAAAGAATCGGATACGCATCCCGCTTTAGGTTCAGGAAAAATCAATTTTAAAAACCTTTTTGATATTTTTAGAAAATATAATTATTCTGGAGCACTTATCGTTGAGATTGGTTTAGCACATGAATTAGATGAAAGTATAAAATTTATCAGACAATTTTTATAATTTTAAAATGGTAAAATTAGGATTAAGCTCTTTAGCTTTTATTAATGATTGCAGGATTTATGGAAAATATAATGATGCTCAAGACATTTTGATCGACGCATCTCAAAAAGCCTTAAATTTTGCAGAAGAGAATGAAATTTCTATATGTGAATTAATTTTAGATCCTCCTCTCAATAAAGATGATGATAATGTCGAAAAATTCATAGAATTATGCAATTCTTTTACAAATATCACAAAACAGGTTCATGCTCCTTATATTGACATTAACTTAGCATCTCATAATGTTTGGATAAGAGAAGCTTCTATCGAATGTTATGAATATATCGCAAAAATATGCAAAAAAATTGGAAGTAAAATTTATACTATTCATCCTGGCTCAACAAGATATCTCAAAAATTATAATAAAAAGATAAATTTTTCAAAATTGTTTCAATCGGTCAATTATTTGCTTGAAAAAATATCTTATTTAGATTTAATAGTTTGCATTGAAAATATGCAAAAGAAAACGGGAATTTTAACAACTTTAGAAGAAATTCTATATTTTTTTAATAATATTAATAGAAATGATATCTTTTTTACTTGGGATACGAGCCATTCATGGACATGTAATGTAGACGTGGGCGAATTATGGGGGGAACTTCATGATAAAATAAAAAATATTCATTTAGTAGATAATTTCAGTAAAAATTCCGACATTCATCCTGCTTTAGGAACTGGTAAAATTAATTTTAATGAGATATTTGATGTAATGAGTCAATATAATTATAATGATTCTATAATTTTAGAGATCGGGAGTATAAAAAATTTAAAGGGAAGCATTGAATTTGTTTTGAAATTCTTTTAATTTCAATATTTCTTTTCCATATTGAGGTATATTACATAAATTCCGAATACAACTGCAGAATAATTAGATAAAATCCAGAAGAAATCCATTAGCGTGAATGCTTGAAATAATATTAATGCGTATAAATGATAAGAACCGATAATTGCCGAAATAGCAATTAAAAAAATTGTTAGAAACTTATTTATTTC
>CAZVTX010000351.1:0-3614 GCA_964629395.1 uncultured archaeon | reverse complement strand
CATCTTCTATATTTTCTCCCGTAAGTGCTGATGTTTCAATATAGGAAATATTTGTTACTCCTTCCTCATTCAATTTTGAAGCTATTGCAACTCCCTCTTCATAACTAATTACTCTCTGTTCTTTTAAATCCGACTTATTACCTACAATAACGATTGGGAGATCAGATTTTCCTAAGAATGTATTTAATTCATTAAACCAATTGATAATGTTTTCAAAACTTTCACGATTAGTTAAATCAAATACGATAAATGCTGCTTGTGCTCCTGAATAATATGTTTTCCTAAAACGCCTAAAATATTGCTGAGCTCCTATATCCCATAATGATAAGTTAATTTCATTTCCAATAAAATTAAACTTATGAGACAAGATATTTAAACCAATTGTAGCGCGATAATCCATTGAAAATTTTTTCTCTACAAATCGTCTAACGATTGAAGTTTTTCCAACTTCGTGATTGCCAACAATAATGAATTTGAATCTATATTTCCCTCCGGAATCTAATCTCATTTGGTATATTTGATTTTTTAAACGCTCAGCTTCTTCAATCTCATATTCAAAATTAGGAATTGCTAATTGGATTGTATCTCCATACTCATAATTTAAGATTTGAGCCGCTTTTTCCGCAAGAAAATACGCATAGGGTGCTACTTTATCAATGGACGCCATGCTATCGAAAACAATACTTAAAGTATTATTTTCATATATTGATACAAATAATAAACGATATTGGTTGGTGTCAAATGAAGCTGTACCAAATTTTTTAAATGCAAATTCATCTCTGATTCTTTCTAATATTGGATTTACAACAGCAGTTAATACTGATACTAATTCTATATCAATACTTTTTACCTTTTCCCCCGCAATTATTAAACCATCTCTATCCGAGACAATTACGGCTAATACATCATTGTTAATGTTCAGAAAATTGGAAAAAAGTGTTTTAAATAGAGTATCTATTGAATGAGTCATAAATAAATTAAAAAACTTTAATTATATATCAATTTGTTTTAAGCTTAAAAATTATTATTCTTATTTAGTATTATATACTAAAAAAATAAATTTACTTTTATAAGAATAATCGACAATTTTTTAATGCCTTCATGTATAATTTGTCATCTGGAAATTAGGGAAGAAGATAGTATTTTTACATGCCCTAATGGGCATCCCTCGCATGCTAATTGTTTAAGGGAGTGGTTATGCCATTCTTTCTCATGTCCTTTATGTTCTACAAAATATTCTGATGAGACAATTGCCGCTTTTCGTGGTTATATTGAGATGAAAAAACAAGAAGAGTTAGAAGCATTAAAAAAAGAAAGAATGGCGGAAGATCTAAAAAAGATTGAAAAAATTGCCGAAAAAATGGTTTTTTATAAATTTATAGAAAACATTGAGACTTTAATAGACAGAAAAGAATATGAGCTCGCCTTGGAGCGTTTAGACGCTATGGAAGAATTTGCTAATGAAGATTATAAAAAACTTAGAATTATGTTTTTGAAGGGAAAGATTAATTATTTACGAGGACGTTATGATTTAGCAATTAATTTATTATTCAAATTAGTAAAAATTAAATTTGATTATCCTGATGCCTTTTTATATCTTGGAAAAAGTTATGAGCAATTAGGGCTTGCTGACAAGGCAAAATGGGCATATGATAGAGTAAAAAAATGAAATTAAATTATATTTTTTAATGAGACCTATTTGTTTAACGATTGCTGGTTCTGATCCTTCTTCAGGAGCGGGAGTGCAAGCCGATATTAGAACAATTGATAGAATTGGCGTTTATCCTTTTTCGGTAATAACGGCAATTACATATCAAACCGCTAAAAATTTTTTTGGTTTTAAATCATTGTCTGATTGCATAGAAAATCAATTAAACGCAATACTTACTAATTATCCCGTGAAATATATAAAAATTGGTATGATCCCCGATTTAGAAACATTAGAAATTATAACAAGAACTTTACGAAAAGGCAAATATTTTATCGTATATGACCCCGTGACTATTTCAAGTGCGGGAGAACGACTCTCAACAGAAAATTTAGAGCAAAAGATAGAAGAATTATTATTTCCATTGGTAAATGTTTTAACACCTAATTATTCTGAGGCTTTATTTTATTCGAATCATAATCTTAAGGATTTAAATAATGATTTAATTGAGGATTATAAAAATATTGCTGATTTATTAGTTAATAAAATTGCGATTGACCAACTTAAAAAAAAGCAGGATAGAGCGATAATTATTAAAGGAATTAATTTAGGAAATTCGGATATTGCAGATTTAGCTCTTATTGAAGAAAGAAAAAATGAAAAAAGCAGCAAATTTTTTAAAATTTTTAAGAAGAGAATAATTCCTTTAAAAAGAAACGTCCATGGTACAGGTTGTGTTTTCTCTTCTGCAATAACTGCATATTTGAGTAAAGGATTTAGTTTAAAAAATTCAATTAAAAATGCCGAACAATATTTTGACATACAATTTCAGAAATTTATTGAATTACCCGGAAATGGTGGCTATGTTTTAGATTTTCCAATTGAAGATAATAAATTAAAAATTATCAATCAAATTAAAGAGATTTATAATTTTATATCAGAAGATCCTTATTTTTCACAATTAATTCCTGAAGTAAGGATGAATATTTCAGGAGCGCTTCCAAATGCAATAGATAAAAGTGATATTGCGGCGATTGAGGGACGAATTACAATAATAAGCGGACATCCCTATGCTGCAGGTGAAATTAAGTTTGGAGTGTCTGATCATACGGCAAGATTAATTTTGACGGCAAAAAAATTCGATAATTCAATTAATTTTGTTTTAAACCTTAAATATAAAGAGGATTATATAAAGAAAATCGAAAAAATCACCGATTTGAAGATATATGAATTTATACGGGAAAAACAACCTGATAAAATACGTAATAAGGAGAAATCAACTATGCAGTATTTAATAAATGAATGTTATCGGAAATATGGGTGCATTCCAGATATTATCTGGGATAAAGGTGCTATCGGTAAAGAACCGATGATCCGTTTATTTGGTAAAGATTCTAAAGATATAATTTATAAATTGAAGAAAATAATTGATGCAATAAAATCTTAATTTTATAATATTTTCTTAGATGTTTTCTTTTCTAATGCATCTCTCAATATTTTAATAGCACAGAATTCTCCGCACATTGAGCAAACATCATCGTCCAATGAACCTCCATCTCTAAGATGCACTTTTCTGGCAAGTTCGGGATCAATAGATTGTTTTATCATTTCCTCCCAATTTAAATCTTTTCGGGCAATATCCATTTTATAATCCCATTCTGAAACCTTTCTCCCGTATTTTGCGATATTTACCGCATGGGCAGCAATTCTAGACGCAATTACTCCTTGTTTTACCTCTTCTAGATTCGGTAATCCTAAATGTTCGGAGGGAGTAACATAACATAAAAAGTCCGCTCCCGCTAATCCTGCTAGAACACCTCCAATAGCGCTTACTAAATGATCATAACCCGGAGCTATGTCGGTAACTAAGGGTCCTAAAACATAAAAAGGAGCACCATCACAGAGCGATTTCATAATTTTTACATTATGCTCTACTTCATGTGCAGGAATATGACCCGGTCCCTCG
>CAZVTX010000350.1:0-3615 GCA_964629395.1 uncultured archaeon | reverse complement strand
TATTTCCTCGAGTTTTCTCGTATCACATGATTGTCTTCCGTAAATTAAGATAAGGTCTTTATGATCCGTATTAATTCCAAATGATATAGCATATTTTTCTTCACCAGGTCTCATTGAGAGAGTAGGCATGACCAACGCCCTATGTGAATTCAAAAAGCCCGTTTGGTGAATTTTTGCACCTCTAACAACAACACCATCATCGCTCTCCTCGACAATATGCAGATATAAATCCTCATCCGCTTGTTGATTAGGGCGTTTTGAGCGATCTCCTTTAGGATCAGTCATAGCACCGTCAACGGTTAAATCTTGATTTTGTACCTCGATCCAATATTTTTTAAAACGCTCATGATAATTAGTTCCATATTTTTTATCAATATCATAAGTAACACTATATAACGCATTTGATGCATCCATTCCCGGGCATCTTGCAAAGCAACACCCCGTGTGCTGTCCTACAAGCCTCTGCATTTGTACTTTCTTTATCAAATCTTCAGTAGTTTGATGAATATGACAAAATCGATTAATAATTTCTCCGGTCATATGAGATTTAGTAAGCATTAAGTCTTTATATTCAGGTATTTGAGCCAATTCATAAGTTTTCTTTGTAGAATTAATGGTTGGAATAATAATTGGATGTTTCCAGAATTCCTTTACCCTTTCACCAAAAAAATAAAGCTTTATATCTTTTTTAATACTTTCTAAATATTGTTCGGGAGTCATTAATGTCATTTTTCTCACTTTAATCGTAATTAGCTTAAAAATCCCAGTTAATTATTTTAATAATTGTTTTGAATATTATTAAAGATATTTCTTTTCCAAATAAAGAATTTTAGCTGATATATCTTAATTTAAAAAGCAGAATAATAAATTAAACGAGATATTTCATAAAACCTTAAATATAGGTGGTTGTATTTTCCTCTAATTTTTTCTCTTTTATCTCTTGTCGATATTTTATACTTTCAATTTTTCTTTCGAGATTTTCTTCTAAGGTTGTAATTCTTTCAGCCATTAAAGTAATTGTTTCGATAATATTATTAATTTTATTGTTTAGAACTCTTATTTCCGACTGTGCAGAACCTAATTGATTTAAAATAAATTTCATAACATTTGATTCTTTTACGGGTTCTGTTAACCAATTTAAAATATTTAAAATAAATTTTTTATTATCTAAGCGTTCAATAAAGTCATTAGTAAAGATATCAACATCACCGATAGCTACAACTTTACCTTTCCCATATTCAGTGCAAGCTGCAATAATACGGGGATAATTTTCATCTTCTCTAAAAAATTTCATAGATCCATCTAATACTTCGCTCCAAGAATCCCGTGTCGTATATAATAGTGGTGTGACTCCACGTCCAATACTTAAAGAGCAGGTCCCACCAATTACTACTTCTCGTAATTGGTTCGTAATCGGATGATTCTCAAATTGCCTTATAGATAAAATACTATTACAATTTTCATTTTCGGGATTTTCTTCCTTTACAATATCCTTTCTAAAATAAATTGAAAAATATTTACCTGCAATGTCATTAAGATTAGTTTTTTGTAAAAAATCACCGCCATATTCCGTGATTAACAAGCAATTACCCCCATTCCTAATATAATCGATGATTGACTTTATTTCTGGACGAGAAAAATAATCATCAACAGGACAACCTAAAACAAGGATATCGGATTTTTCTAATAATTTTAAACTCAGTAATTCAGATTCAGTTTTTTTAATGTTGACTGAATAACGCTTCAGAACTTGTGAAAATTCCGAATAATCATGATCATCGGGATTTACCAATTCATTATGGGTAAGATCAAATAGAATCGAAGCCTTTTTTAAATATGGCATTTTAATTTGGAAATTATTTATTAATTGAAAATATAGAATAATTAAATCCTAGATTCTTAATAATAAAACTCATATAAAAATAATTTGCTTTATAGATTTCAAAATGATTCTTTTGAGAACTAAAAACTTTTTAAATTTTATTTAATAATCCTTTTTGGAAAATACATAAGTTTGAAAAACTTCTTAAAAGTATAGCCATGAATAATAATACAATAGCAATCGTAGGATTAAGCTGGGGCGATGAAGGAAAGGGAAAATTTGTGGATTTTATTGCTCAGAAAGCAGATATAGTCGTCAGATATCAAGGAGGTAATAATGCCGGCCATACAGTAGTACATGATGGAATTAAATATAAATTTCATTTAATGCCATCAGGAGCCGTTTTAGAAAAAGAAGTAATAATTGCTAATGGTGTAGTTGTCGATCCTAAAGTCTTAATTGAAGAAATTAATAATTTAAAAACACATAATAAGAAAATTAATTTAAAAATAAGTTCTACCGCCCATGTAATTTTTCCCTTTCATAGAATTTTAGACGGCATCCAAGAAAAATTAAAAGGAAAGCTTGCTGCCGGAACTACGAAGAGAGGTATTGGCCCTACTTATTCTGATAAAGCTGAAAGATGGGGGCTAAGAATTTTTGATTTAATAAATCCGAATATATTAAAATCAAAATTACAAACACTTATAGACTTGAAAAAACGCATTATTAATTGTTTTCAAGAAAATTGGGATGCAAATTTTAATGAAATATATGAAGAATATAAAAAATACGGCGAAATTCTCAAGCCTTACGTTATTGACACCGCTTATTATATAAATAAAGCTATTGATGAAGGAAAGAAAATCGTTTTTGAGGGAGCTCAAGGAACGCTTTTAGGTATTGATCATGGAATGTATCCATACGGGACATCATCAAATTCTAATGTTCTCGGAATACCGCCCGGAACGGGTGTGCCTCCTAAAAAGATTGGAAAGGTAATTGGAGTCGTAAAAGCATATACCTCAAGAGTAGGCGGCGGATATTTACCAACGGAAATAAACGATGAGATTGGTGATACCATTAGAAAACAAGGGAATGAATACGGAACAACAACCGGAAGACCAAGAAGAATAGGATGGCTCGATTTGTTTAATATAAAATATTCCGTAATGATTAATGGTGTGGATTATATTATTATTACTCTTCTTGATGCTCTTGAAGGAATAAATCCCTTAAAAATTTGTACCGCTTATGAGATGGAGGGGAAAATATTAAATCAATGGCCAATCCAACCTGAATTAATTGAAAAATGTAAGCCAATATATACGGAATTTGAGGGTTGGGAAAAGAAATCAAGAGAGGAGTGGTCCAAAATTGCAAATAAGGGATATGATGCATTGCCCGAAAGTATGAAAATTTATCTAAAGGCAATAGAACAAGAATTAGGCGTGCAAATTGCTATGATCTCAATAGGACCAAGTAGAAATGATACTATTGTTATAAAAGATGATTTTTTCTAATCCAATTTTTTAATAATTAAATTATCATAAAGATTTCTTGCATCTTTCTCTTTTAGAATTCCGGCACCCGTAATTAACGTATTTGCCCCACCTGCTGCTAAAGCCCATTTAAAGCATTCTAAATTATCTTTTCCATAGTATTTATTTAAAATAAATCCCGCTAAAAAAGCATCTCCGCAGCCGACGGTGTCAATAGGTTCTTTGACCTGCACATAGCCATAATAACTTTCATTTTCAGAAAGGAAAATTGCTCCTTTTTCCCCCATAGTT
>CAZVTX010000349.1:0-3666 GCA_964629395.1 uncultured archaeon | reverse complement strand
TGTAAAGAAACATTGAATTTATATAGTAAAGAATCATGAAGGATATCGTGAAATATTGCTTGAAATCTTAATAAATCTCCATAATTTATAATATTTTTAAATCCAACTAATTCACATGTTATATTTAATTTTATTATATTTATTGAAATTGATCTTACGTATGTATCAAAAGTACCGCTTAAATCAGAATAATGATATAATAAATTTATAAACAATAACGAGTGAGTTCCATTGAAATTAATATTTAGCTCGTCTAATTTTACAGTCCAATTTTTAATAATTAAACCTTGTTCAGAATAACTTGGTGAACTCCATATAAGCTCATTTTGGTTATTTAAAATTACAACTTGAAAATAAGCTTGAGATGTATTTTCGTTATAATATAAAGTCCAACTTGAATTTATTTTTATATTCTCATTTATATAATATGTTTGTTTATCAGTATTAAAATATATAATTTCGTATGCTTTTGAAATTTGCGGAATTGATATAAAGCTAAAAAAAATTAAAATTAATATTAGTACATATTTAATTTTCATACAAATAAATTTAGAGATAATTATAAAAACTCATATAATTTTCGAAAATAATTTATGTTATCCCTTTTTTATTATCCTAAAAAAATAATTAAAATAAAAAAATGGGAAAAGTTAGAACAGTATTAATTAAAAATATTTCTAAGGAATTAATTACAAAATATCCTGATGTTTTTACAATTGATTTTGAAATTAATAAAAAATTATTAGATAAATATCTTGAAATAGATTCAAAACACTTAAGAAATAGAATAGCAGGATATATTGTAAATTTATTAAAAATTAGAAATAGAGAAAATGAATAATTACTCTTTTTAAGTGATATATTATTAACGAAGATACCAATACTAAAATTATGGCAAATCTTTTAAAGTCAGGATATACAATGTTAAATCTAGCATGCCCCATTTGTAATAATCCTTTATTTCGAAATAAAGAAAAAGAAATATTTTGTCCTATTTGTAAAAAAAAAGTTGTTATTGTAAAAGAGAATTCTAATACTAATCTAATTAAATCTCAAGAAGTTTCTAATAATTTCCAAGAATTATCAGAAGAATCTACGGATATTAAAGAATTAAAAAAGAGAGTAAAGAAAGTAATCCATTCCAAAATAGAATTCTTATGTAATAAGTTGGAAAATGAAGATCAATTAGAAAAAATAAGTTCAATCATTAATATAATAAATCTTCTTTTCAATTTTTATAAAAAAATATAGAAATCTAAAAAGAATTCATTCATATTTCCCTAATTAGATTTAATGTATTAATTGCCAACATAAAAAACAAAATCTTAATTAAGATATAAGAATATAAATGGTGCTTCTGCCGGGATTTGAACCCGGGTCGCGAGGGTGAGAGCCTCGCATGCTTAATCCCATTTCCTATAAAGGGAATCGTTTGACCGGACTACACTACAGAAGCTTATTTGAAAATATTAATTAACATTTATTTTTAATTTTTGCTAATTTAAACTTCAGAGCAAATCATTTTAAAACAATTAATTAAAAAATTATTTCATAAATAAAGGTTTTAAAAGAGAAACATAATGATCTCTAATTGAATATTCGGCAATTTTAGTGGCTTCGGATATTATCTTTTGAGTTAAAATTGGTTTTTGCTTTTGTTCTTTTGCAATTAATTTATCAGCTAAATAAATTATAGCTCCCGTAAGAATAAATGGATTTCGACCCCCTCTATGCCAAGATGTAAGTTGATTTAAAATTATTCTACATTTTTTTGTTATTTGAATTTCGAATTCTTTTAATGTCCATTTAGATTTTTTTTTTTCTAACCTTGATTTTAAATCTCTATGATTCATTACATTATTTATTAATCGTATTAAATAATCTTCACTTTTATGGGGTGGTACTCCTTTATTTAAATAATGTTTATATTTTAATGCATCTCTTAAAATTAATCTAGGACTAATTCTATGACCAAAATTTTGGAAAGCATTTGAAATTTCCTTTATTGTTATCGGAGCATTATGAGATTCATTTCTGGCAGCATAAAATATACAAAAAGCAATTAAAGAGATATTATTAATAACTTTTTTTTCTTTTTTTAAAATTTTTTTAAAATAATAAGCTGCATTATCCCGAATCTTTTTACTAAGATTAAGATAAATAATAATTTTATTTAAAATATTAAAGATACGATATTCAGTTTCATGATCTTTCACCCTTATGAAATGAGCATAATTTTTTTTTAATCTTTTATATAATTTTTGATCATTTGGGGGTAGAATCTTACCTGTTTTATCTTTAAGAAATTTAGTTTTTTCATAGTCTATAAATGAACCTAAACCACCAATAAAACTGGGTCTTTCTCCAAGAGCAACATATTGCCTTCCTAAATTTCCTCTCGTCTCTTTATTGTTTATTTCATATGAACTATCCCCATAAATCGTATCAATAACTAAACCGCATTGCTCACATACCTGTTCATAACTAGTTAATATTAGATTTCCACCACATTCAGGACAAGAATTAATTTCATTATTATGAATTCTATTTATTATTTTTAGACTCACCTCAAATTAATTGTAATTTTTATAATTTAAGGGCTTCTTAATTTGATTTCTCAAAACTTTTATCTTCTAGAATGTAAAGATTTTCTTAGTCATAGGAATCAAAATAAGTAGTGAGGGAGAGTAAATTAGAAATAAAAAAAGTTTTAAAAATTTTATTATGAAAAGAATTATAAAATTTTGATTCTCTAATAAAAAAAAAATATCGTTTTCAAAACACCAAAACTTTTAAGATAAATGCAATATATAAATATGTAAATATTATATTGAAAAGATTACATTAACTTATTATAATTAAAAGAGATTAATTTTAAAAGAATATTAATAATCGACCCCCTTAGGTAGATTTTCGGATGGTACGATTCACAGCAGATCATAAAGTTTACATTAAGATACTTTATTGGGGTATGGGTGGTTCTGGAAAAACCACTATTGTAGATACACTTTATAGATTAACTAAAGAACAGAAAAAGGACATTGAGCCTACGGGAAATTTAACGAAAATTGCGATGGCTAGCGGTTCAACTCTCTATTTTGATAGGGGAATTTTTCAATCTACAAAACAAAGGAAAGTTTTTTATCATGTATATACCGTTGCAGGTCAAAGTAGATTTTCTCCCCTGCGAAAAAAGATTTTTAAAGGTACCGATGGAGTAATTTTTGTAGTAGATTCTCAAACTCACTTTTTTGAAGATAATATTGAATCATTAAAGGAATTAAAAAATGTAGCAAGAGGGAAACTTATTACAGAAATTCCGCTTATTATAATGCTAAATAAGCAAGATTTAACAGAAGTAATTGATGAAGAGGATATAAAACAAGTTTTAAAAGAAGAAAAATTATGGTATGACTCTGATAATAAACTTTCAGTATGGAATCCTGTAATATATAAAACATGCGCTCTTTATGAAAAAGAAAAAGATATTTATCGAAGCTTTTCTGAATGTGCTAGAAGAACCGGCTTATATCAAATATATGGTAACGGGAAAGCACCCATAGGAGATTCATTCTTAAAAATAGAAAAGAAAGAACGTGAAGAAAAATAATTTCTTGAGTTACTAAGTTATTGCAATTTAATATTTTTTTATCATTAAGAAGCTTT
>CAZVTX010000348.1:0-3677 GCA_964629395.1 uncultured archaeon | reverse complement strand
ATAAAAGGAGACGTTGAACAATTTAATGAATACATTAATCCTGTATTATTAAAAAATGGAGAAGAGCGTGTCATTTTATGGAAAAATACAATTCTAAAAAATATGGATGATAAGATAATTGGTTCTCTTAGTTTTGGAGAAGATATTACGGGATTAAAAGAATTAAAAAGGAATTATCAAGAGGAATTAATGAGAGCTGAATTTTATAAAGATCTTTTTATGCACGATATTAACAATATCCTTCAAAATATTAAGACCTCTGTAGAGCTTTATAAATTATTTAAAAAAGAAAATAAAATGAATGCTTTAGAAGAATTAATTGAAATAATATTAAAACAAATACAACGTGGTGAAAAACTCGTATCAAATATTAGGAAATTTTCTCAAATTCAATCATTAAGCAAAAGTTTGCATCCTATTAATGTATATAATTATTTAAAAAAAGTTATTTCATATATAAAAAAAACATATAAAAATAAAAAGTTAAACATTAAAATTTTATGCGAAAATCAAAATCTCTTTATTAACGGTAATGAATTATTAACCGATGTATTTGAGAATATTATGATTAATTCAATTATGCATAATAATAATAACGTAATTGAAATCATTATAAAAATTAAAAAGGTTAGAAAAGATAATGAAAATTACATAAAAATTGAATTTATTGATAACGGAATCGGGATTCCGGATGATAGAAAAAAGATTGTTTTTCAAAGAGCAGAATTTTTGGAATCCTTAGGAAAGAGTCTCGGTTTAGGTCTCTCCCTTGTCAAAAATATTATAGAATCTTTTGGCGGGATTATATATGTGAAAGATCGAATTAAAGGAGATTTCACTAAAGGTTGTAAATTTATTGTTTTACTTCCGGAAGCTGAGGTAAATAATTAAAAAAATATTCTTTCTTATAACCAATATTTGCCTTTTAGCTGATTATTATTAAAGTATTGGTTAGAATTTTAAAAAAATAAAAGCCCTAATAAAATTTCTTTCTTTTATTGATTAATTATTAGCGATTTCTCCATGACATTATTGTTATATTTTCTCTTTTCCCTTTCGATTTTAACTTTTCTATTAATCAATCTTTCTATAATTTCTAAATGCTCAATATAATAATTTAATTCCTTAGAGATCACATGTTTAGAAATACCTTGTTTATGGAGCATACCTACGCCGCCGAATAACATCTGTTTAATTAATCTCGGCATGCTTTTAATCATCCAATTAAATTTACCAAGCGGATTTAAATATCGTTTTCCCATTATTTTTATCCAATCGCTTTTTAAATAATAGGCGGCATATGCTTCTGCCACTAACCTTAATAAATCTTTATTGCTTAATTGTGGAGTATTCATCATAGGATGGAATAAATCATAATTCTTGTAATTATTACTGGTTATCATTCCTTGATCCTTCATCTCATCATAAAAAGGAGTTCCTGGAAAAGCGGTGATTGGCGTAAATTGGACACATGTTAATTTTAATGATTTGGCGTATGCTATATTTTGTCGTACCATTTTTTTAGTTTCACCAGGAAATCCAATAATAATCCCTCCGAAAATTGAAATTCCCTTATCTTGAAGCATTTTAACAACCGTTTTTACTTTATATGGTGTTGTATTCCTTTTATTCATGGCTTCAAGACTTTGTTGATGGACTGACTCGATTCCTAAGAATACTTGCTTTATTCCGGCTTTATCCATTTTATCTATTAACCAAGGATTTCTATACAGAGTATCGACTCTTGATTGACATGAAAAATTAAAATTTGAATTAATTCCCGAAATTGTTATTGCATCAAGTATTTTTTGAGTTCTCTTAACATTAATCGTAAAATTATCTTCGCAAAAAAATATAAAATCCTTATGCTTATCGATGGAATATAGTTCTCTCATAATTCTTTTTAAACTTTTGGATCGATAAGATAAATGCTGCGTTTTGTCTTTCCACATTTTAATAATGCAACAGAATTTACAGTTATGAGGACATCCTCTTGATGTCTCAACTTGGCTTGTTATAGCCCCCATATAAGAATATTTTTTTCCCTTTAAAAGATCTCGTCGCGGCATCCCAAAATTATCTAAATTTGGTTCTAAAGGGCGATCTATATTATGGCGGATTTTTCCATCAGATTTTTTTAAATATGAAACTCCTTTAATTTCATTTAAGTTAGCTCTATTCCTATTTCCATCAAAAAAATCAATTAATTCTTTAAAAGTATGCTCGCCCTCGCCTCTAACAGTAAAATCCACATATGGATGTTTTGCGACGAATTCCGGCACTAAAGTTGAATGATAACCCCCTAAAATCGTATAACATCCTTGCTCTTTAGCCATTTTTGCAACCTCTAAAGCATAATCTATTTGAGGTGTCATACTCGTAATGGCAACTACATCTGTTCTATTTAATTCACGTCTAAATCTATTTTCCGAAAACTTATCTACTTTAAAATCAAATAATTTTGCTTTATGATCTTTAGATATCATTCCGGCGATAGAGATTAGACTAAGGGGTTCGCCTTTAATAATCGCATCTAAACCTGATTCTAAGCGAGCAGGATTCACATATAATATTTTCATAACAAAAACTCATTCTAAATTATTATTCTTTTTATAATATTTGCCCCCTCAAAATTTAGGAAAACAATATAAAAAGAAAGTATTTTTAATTAAATAACAAGTGTTGTTATTTCTATATAAATATTGCCATTTCTACATAGTGGAAAAATTTATAAATAAAAATAAAAAATTGAAAAATGTTTCTTATTTTGAATATTCTCTGTTTAGAATCGCTGTATAATGAAAATAAAATGCTACTAAGTATGCAATGGTTTTCGGAATCATGAACATTCCTGTTAACGGATATATATCAACAAATAATATCGTTATCGTATAACAGGCATAAGAAACTAGGTAAGAAATACTTGCCCAGAAATTTCCACGATTTATCTCCGCATTTATCTTGGAATCTATTTTTCTCTCAGCATTGGAGCTTTTAATAAGTAAATAGACTGAAAGTAAGCCTACAATGTATATTGGAATATTTGAGATAAATCTGAAATTAAAACCAAAATCTATCGTAGGATCACCTTCATACCAGCGATTATAAGGCAGTAAAACCAAAATAATTCGAGCAATAAATGATGTATATAATATTATCGTAAAAAGCTTTATTTTCTGAGAGGATGAGTGTGACTCACCATATATTTTAGACCAAGCATGAAAAATGGCAATATAAAAATAAGTCATTGTAATGCCCGTAATGATAAGCCCACTTCCTACTAATAAATTCGTTAAATAATCATCGGGTCCCCAGCCTGCAAAATAGACTAAAATTCTTGAACCAAGATGAAAAATATCCCCGAATCCGAGTAAAAAATAGGCTGCAAATATCCATTTCCATTCTGGTGGATGAGTTTTAAATGAATGTTTTTTCCAATTTGAAAAAATTATTTTTCCTAAAAACAGCCAAATTGTAGTTAGATAAAATATTATGAAAATAATCGAACCTAAATTATCTTGGAATTGCATAATTAATTCTCTTTTTTTAATAGAAAAAATTTTTTCATTTATTTAAGTAATATCAATAAGAAATATAAGTATAAAAAAAAATTATTCTTTCTTTATGGGATGCCTTAAAATCGTCTTTAAATTTTGCGGCTTTGTCCTTCTCGGATC
>CAZVTX010000347.1:0-3707 GCA_964629395.1 uncultured archaeon | reverse complement strand
ATTTTATATCAAAATAAACATTAAACGGATGTTCTGTTTTTGGTTCCGAATTTAATGCATAATACATGATAGGATATTCCGTAGTTGCCTCAATTCTCTCAATTGGATTATCTCCGAGGAAATCAAACTTTTTTCTCTCTTTTTGCGTTAATATTTTTTCTTCTTGCCTTGTCATTAAATCACTTCATATTATTGAGTTAACTTAATAAATATGAAATGTAATAAGAATAATAATAATAAATTTTATTAATAGAGGTATTAAGATGTCTTTATTATCAACAAGAGAATTTCTATTACAGGAAAAAATCGGTTCTTTACGTGATAAAGTATGGGTAATGAATACTAATAAAGAAAAATTGGGTTATTTTAAAGGAAAAATTATCAAAGTAGGAAATACATTTCGATTATATGATATGAACGATAACCCCATTTTAACGGTTCATGAAAAATTGGTTTCAATGCGTTCTACTTATACATTCTACTGGGGAGGCGAAAAAGATGATGATAAATTTATTGGAAAATTAAAGAGAAAATTGGTTTCAATAAAGCCTACTTATTGGTTCGAGGATAAAGATGAAAATAAAGTTTTTACGATGAAAGGGAACGTTTTTACTTTAAAATACAAGATATTAAAAGATGGAAAACAGGTTGCGGAAATCAATAAAAAATTCTTTAAAAGCTTATTGAAAGATAGTTATGGGGTAAAAATTGACCCTACTTTAGATGATCAATCTGCCATGCTTATTTTAGGAATTGTTATAATGCTTCACCATGAAAAAGAAGAAAATAGATAAAATACTTTAATATAAGTTTATTTTTTTTAATTCTATTCATTCTTTTATTTTTTGATAAGAATTTTCAAAAGTCTTTTTTTTTATTAATTATTTTCCAAAATGATGAGTGAGGTTAATGATTCTCAAATTAATTATGTCTTAATCGTTATTTTCTCCTTCTTTTATATTATTGGAGTTGTTGCTTATAGAATTATAACGAATTGGGAATATTTAATCCTAGATCCTTTAACTTATGGATGGGATTTTTTCTTTGCATTACTAATATTAGATTTTTTTATCTCATTAATGTTGTTTGAGAAGAAAGAAGTTCTGATATTATCATTTAGCAGTTTAGTTGCTCTTTTTTGGGAGGCTTTTGTTGAAGTATTCGGCTGGTATTATAAATTATGGGAATTTGCAAAGCATGAAACGGAAATAGAGGTGGTTATTCCTTTAGCATTACAACTAGGGTTAGAATTCTATGCTTTTTATTATTTGATCGGAATATTTTATCTCTTGCTTTATAAAAGTGAATTAAAGTATAAGAATTTTTATATCGGATTAATTTTAATAACCCTTACAATAGGTGGATGGCAAGGAGATTTACATATTGCTAAATTTGATACAATATATCTCACATTTTTTGTTTGGCTGATATTAAATTCGCTTCACTTACTTGCATTAATAAAATTACAGAAAGTATTTTTAAAAGAAGATATTTTAGAATAAAGCTAGAAATTTTTTCTGAGTTTTTTCTTTATTAATAATAAAACTGCCGAGATTGATATTATTGATATAAAGACTAATTCTATGATATTATATCCGGAAATTGCTAATGCTGGTTCTTCGAGTTCTCCGTATACGGGATCATCTTGGCAATTGCCTAACCAATCATTATAAAAAATATGATTATTTTTTCCTTTATCGATAATATATACGCACTTTCCATCTTCTTTAGAATAATAACAATAACCGATATAATTATCGTGAATCCAATTTTCATCGCTATTTTCATCAAGATATATCCCGTAATTACCGCAATGGTCAAAAATACAATATTTTACCGTATTATTATCGGAACTTTTTAAATATATCCCATAATTACTTGCATTTTTAACGATATTATCATTAAATAAATTTAATCTGCAATTTTCGATATTAAGTCCTATTCCTGTGTTGTATTTAATGGAATTTTTATAAAAAGTATTATTTTGGCATCCATTTGCATATATGCCATCATTCTTATTATCTTGTATGATATTCTGGCTAATTGTAAAGTTATGCGTTGAATTTAAAAATATCCCGAATCCATTATTATTGCTGAAGTTATTCTTTTCAATAATACCATTTGTAGTATTTATTATTTTTAATGCTGCACCATTAGAATTTTTAGAGGAATTAAATATCGTGCAATTCCTTATTATAAAATAGACACGAGAATTTTCTATGATAATACCGCTATATTTTCCTCCAGCATCTATAGTTAAATTTTCTATAATGTAAGGCTCTGCATATGTTCCTTTTCCGTTACACCATTCAAACGTGGAATTGACTTGAGTCCAATTATTTTTTATATGGATAAATGTGTTTTTTAACGTCCAAAATTTAGCAATATTCAAATTATTAGAATCTTGATCATTTTCTTCTTTATTTAAAAGATTTGAATTTTTAGTTTGAATAATATTGGTATTAAAATTTATTGTAATAAAGATTAATGGTAATAGCGTCAAAATTGTGAGCACAAAATGTTTTTTCTTTATTTCCATAAACATTAATTTCTCTCCTTTTATTTCTCTTTTAAGAAATATTTATTTTAAATCAATATAAATTTTTAATTTGCATTAAGTCGATGGCTTAGAAATAAAGCCATAATATCTTCCAATCCAATAAGGGAGTAAAAAACTTAAACCCCGCTCTTCGTGCAAACCATTGCCGTAAATATCGCCTCCCTCGTTATAAAACGGATTATCGCCCCAAATAATTGAATGCGTGCCCCATTCTGAAACTGTAATCGGTAATAAATACATATCCTCTAATTCGAATAAATCTTCTCTGATCCATGCATATTGCTTTCCGTATATATCATTTTCAACATAATTTCTCCATTTAGGCGGAATTGGATTTCTCTCCATTTTTCTTATCCTTGGATCCATACTTGTTGCTCTTGTAGAATGAGGCCTCTGTGTTAAATTATAGTTTCTAATTCCTCCTTGCTCCTTGGTTAAATTCATACCTCTTGGATAAATCCAATCTTTAAATCTATAAAGTTGATCTAAAACATCCCATTTTACTAAATCAAGTCCGTATTCTGGATTTTCTAATTTTGTTTTCTGATCATCATCAAGCATGGACATAAAAGCGAGATAAGCTGAGTTTATCCAAGCATTACGATGATATTTTAAAATCCCGTAGAAATTTTCCACGTATAATTTTATATAATGATATCTTATTTTTGGATTATTCTCATTTATAATTAGTGAAAAAACTAAGCATTGAGCGAAATTGAAAGCGTAATATTCCATAAGCGTATTTGTTATAGAGCCCTCAGAGGCTTGAAGTGAATGTAGTGCTTTGGAATATGTATAATAATATTCAGATTCATATTTTTCAGGATAAGCAATACTACCTAATTTTAAAAATGTAAGCTTCCATGCACCTCCGCCCAAATCCATATTTAAATCTGAGCCTGCAGGAGTTCCATCACCATTTAGAACCAGCCAATTAGTTTTTTTAAACCCCTCAATTAATTGTGCAATAAGGAGTCTAACCCGTTCATAACACCACTTAGCATCTTTAGAGTCATCGGGATCAATGAATTTTAGTATAGTTCCTAATGCAATGGCATATCCTCCCATCTCATCAAGGGATGTGGTTAATCTGCATCGCCAATTCTTATATTTTCCTGTTCCATTAAAATGTTTATAATGTTCCTCG
>CAZVTX010000346.1:0-3737 GCA_964629395.1 uncultured archaeon | reverse complement strand
TATAGCCAAAATTATTTTTATCAATATCATTTCGCTTCTCTATATAGGCTTTTACCGCCCTAACATCATTAGCAAGCAATTCCGTATCCAAAAAACCAGAGCTTTGACCATGTCCCCTAAAATCTAATGTAATGGCTAGAAAGCCTGCATTTGCTAATTCAATAGCATAACTTTTCATCATCTCTTTATTTACAATAATTCCGTGCCCGATAATTATTACTTTTTTTTTATCTTCTCCATTTTTAGGTTCGAAAACATTAAAAGAGATTGTTTCTCCATCTTTAGTCTGAGTTTTAAGATTGTATGAAATCTTTATGCCGGATGGCGTTGTAAATATTAGAATTGATCCTAAGATATATAATCCTAAAAATAAAAAAATGATAAGGTAAAATTTTTGATTCTTCATTATTTTTATCCCATTCTCCGACTTCTTAATTTTACATTCCTAAAATCTCTATTGGTGTAATTAATACAAATATATACGGTGCTAATGTGCAAACTATGCAGACAGTTATAAATGTATTAATTATAGCAGCTGTAATTATATTCCCGGTATATTTATAAAGATAAGTTGAGATGAACGCAAATAGCAATACCAGTGGGCCAACAATATAAAATAAAATTATCGGAAATAAAGTTCCTACGATAATACTCGGAACCATGATAATGATTAACAAGTACCCCAATTGGAAAGTAAATGTAAACAATGCTGATTTAAATAGATCTTTAGTGGAATCGCCGAATTTGTTTTGTAAAAGTGCCTGAAAAATAATTCCGAGAACAATAAAAACAAAAAATATTACCGCATAATATATCGGGATCCAAACTCCTTTAAATAACGATGGAACCATGCCGATATAATTTAATCCGAACGATAGCACCAATATTGTATATAAGATTACCGAGAGAATTATTCCGAGAAATATATGTCTTAAAAGATTTGATTTACCTATGCTAAAAGGTTCCTTTAATATTCCTTTTAATGCCGAAGCTTTCTCTTTTCTTGCTTTTTTCATAAATATCATCAAACCAAAAGCAGCACCGAACAACAAAACCGCCATAAGTCCTCCCAAAGTAAGGGGTAGCAAAATTAAAACGGGACTCATTATTATCATGCCGGGAATTGAAAGAAGAAATGTATAAATGGCTATTTTTATTGAAATTAATTTAATCGAATCTTCTTCATACTCAAATTTATATGATAAAGATTCCTTATTTCCTAAAATCCTCTTTGAAAGCGTAGGTAAAATTGTAAAGAAAAATCCAATCCCTCCAATCGTCTGAATTATCAAAATAAGGGTCCTTATATTAACATAAAAATTTTCATCAACAGGCTCTACATCGGGAAAAGTATTAATAATCCAAAATCTTGCTTGTCGAATAAAAGTGTCGTCCCAACAGAGCGTAAGATGATCGCTATTATCGTCCAAGAAAATCATAGAAGCATTTCCATCTTGAAAATTTCCGTATAATTTGTTACAATCGATATTCTCCTTTTTTGTCCCTAAACGATAAGCAAGCCCCTCTTTTACATTCTCTAATGGAACACCCTCATCATATCTTGCTTGAATTATAAGAACATTTAAAGGATGATCCTTATCGTTTGATTTGACGACTAATTCAGGATAATAATCCTTTCTTGGTAAAGCAGTCCCAATACCAATGAAGCATTTAAAATCCTTGTCATCGTGAACTATTTTAATAGAAGGATATCCGCCCATACTGTATCCTATTATACCTAAATTATGAATATCAATATCTCCACGTTCGCGTAAATATTCCTTTATACTTTTAACCTCATTTATCAACTTATTAACTTCTATTTGACCTGTAGTTTGCCCATGCCCTCGAAAATCAAATGGAACCGCTACAAATCCCGCTGCTGCTAATTCTATTGCATAACCTTTCAAGAACTCCTTACTCGCCATTGCTCCATGAGCGATAATAATCGCTTTTTTCTTTTTATCTCCGCCAATTGGTTCAAAAACATTAAAAGAAACTGTAATTCCGTCTTCTGTTTTAGTATTTAATCCGTATGTAATTTTTACTTTTGAAGGTATTGTGAAAATTAAAATTGTTCCTATGATAAACATAAATAAAAATAATAGAGATATAATCAAATTTCTATGTTTTCTTTCAAAACCCATTTTCAACACATTTAAATTATATTTTCAATTTGTAAAATATATATTTAAATTTTAAATATAAATTTTACATTCTTATATTTAAATGTTTTTCATTTATATTTAAAATAATGACCGAGAATAAAAAGAAGATTATTGCTGTAAGAATTGATGATAAGACTTTAGATTATCTAAATGATTTCTGTAAGAATCATAATTTATCTAAGAGTCAATTAATCCGAAGAGCCATAGAAAAATTTATAATTTTCTATCAGAAAGGTAAAGATCTCCATGAATACAGCAAGAGATTGATATTTACCAAGCAAGGTTTTAAATTTATGCTCAATTGTATGAATGAATCTCAATTAAGAAAATTAGCCGAACTTGAATATAATAATTATATAGATTATTTTAAAAAATATTCTGAAGTTCATATGCCTGCTCTTTCTGCTTATACCAATTATATCTTATCCGATAGAGGCTTTAATTTTTTTGATAATTTAACCACTTCTTTTCAAGAAGATTACTTTTTTTTCGCAGGAATTCATGAATTGGGCAAGAATTTTTCTATTTACATCAAATTCCTAATATCTCTCATGTTAAAAAAACAATCCTATAAATTAACTGAATCCAAGCTTACGGAAAATAAAATAATTTTAAAATTTCAAAAAAGAGATAATCAATAAGTTTTTAAAGATTTCAATGATATAAATTAATGAAAAAATGAACGAAAAAAAAGATAAACGAGCACCAATAAAAGTATCAGCAGCAGATATAGAAAGAGCATATAAAAAAGTACAAGAATTCCAGCGATTAATAGAAAAAGGAAAGACGCCTCAACAAATTTTTAATGATATGTTAAGGATGATTTTAGTTGAAAACGAATCTACTCCTAAGGATAATAGAGATAGCAGATAATTTAGGGATTCCTTCCGTTTTAATTGGAGGATTAGCTTTACCCGCATATAATGTTGCTAGAACCACTTTAGATATAGATCTTTGTATTTATATAAAATCCCAAGAAAAATTAGATTTATTTATACAAAAATTAAAAGAAAATAACATCTTTACTTCTCAAAATCCTAAAATAAATCACGATTTATTTATGGTTTATGGATTATCTAATGAATTAGAAATCTGGCTTAAACCTTGTGATGCTTTTAATTGGGATGAATTAATGATAAAAAAAATAAAACATTTTTCAGGGAAAATTAATGTTTTAGCATTAGAAGATTATATTTTAACTAAACTTGCAAGACAAGATCGCAGTCAGACAGATCTCAACGATATTTTTCAGATCATTATTGCTAATAGAAAAACAATAGATTGGGATTATTTAATTTATAGACTCAAATTGTTTAATTTAATTGAAGAATTTGAAAGAATAATTCTTTCATTTAGTATTAGTACCAATGAAGAAATAAGAAAAATATACGATGATATTTTAAAAGAATTTAAAGATTATAAAGAAAAGAGATTAAGGAAAATTAAGTAAAAAAGATATTTTTTTAATCTCTTTGGCTTAAAATAGTAACAGAACAAACGGCATATGCCCCTCCTAAATTATGTGCCAACCCAATTTTAGCATCAGGTACCTGCCTTCCTTCTGCTCTG
>CAZVTX010000345.1:0-3765 GCA_964629395.1 uncultured archaeon | reverse complement strand
ATTTCATCGGAAATTTGTTCAATTAACTCTGCTCTTGGCATATCTTTGAATCTCTGTTGATTTGATTCAAAATAAATTGTAAATTTTATTGATGGGTGCTCTTTTTCAGCAATAGTTATGATATTTTTAAAAGAATAATCTGTATAAGAATCTATTCCCCACCAGGAGCAAATAAATCCATCTATTTTTGCCCGCTCGGCTAATTGAAAATGTTTCTTAATCAAATTAGGATCATTTGAATCATATAATCCTAATAATGGTGCGTCCGTTCCTGCATAATCATCGGGAGTCGGCGTTTTATCTCCGTAATTCCAATGGAGCCAATTATCCTTATAATAATCAACAATTCCGAGTGATTCATTAGTATAATCAGTTGTATTTCCGTACCACGGGTAGTAAAAAGCCAAAACCTTTTTGTCATAGTTAATTCTCTCTTTATAGCCAAAATAGGAATAAAATAGAGGGATTAATGATATAAATACAATTATAATAAGACATATTGAGAATATCTTTTTATTTTTAAAAATAGGGCGAAAATTAAAGCTAAATTTTAAATCTTTTAACCGGAAAATTGCAATGATAATGATACATATTGCTAATATTGCACAATTTATTAAAATAAATAATAATAGTAGTCCAAGATACGCACAAACCAGATAAATTATCATAACTCCGCCGAAAACGGGAATGAAAGAGATATAGATTTTATGTTCTAATACGTTAAGAAATAATAAAATTAAAAAAGTTATTAGAATAACGTCTAAAATGAAAATAATAATCAGGATATAAAAACTCGTGAACAAGAGGCTTAAAAGAAAAGGCAAAAAGATTAATGCAGTTGTAATGATTAAAAATATTTTTATCTTTTTTATTTTAAAGTTCGGAATAAATAAAATCATTAATAGACTTATTCCTATTATAAGCGAGATAATAATGATATAATCCATTTCCGAAATTAGCATGATAAGTGATGGGTTATTAAAAATTATAAAATAAAACGATAGAATTGATGCCAGTAAAAGCATTACGAATCGCGGATATAAGAAATTTTTTATCTTAGAGTTCGGGAATAATTTTTCTCTTTTTTCTGTTTTTAAATTGCTTTTTTCAGCACTAATGTTAATTTTTAGAATAATATATATAAGACATAAAACAATTGGAATGCTTAAAATCATAATTATCAAGTTGAGCGTAAATCCGAATATTCTATCAAAAAAGTTTAAGATAAACGCTGTAATGATCGAGAATGTAAACCATTTTGCAAATCTTTCATTTTCCATGAAATTTAATCCCGATAAATATGCTATGAAAGCAGTAAAAAACATGCCGCAAGCCAATAAAATAATTATAAAGAAATATCTCCAATAAGAAAAAATCAATCCGAATAGAGATATTGAAACAACTAAGGCGGCGATAATCAAAACGAATTTATTAAGTAAATATTTGCCGAAAATCCAATCAGCTAATATCGCTATTAAATAGATGATGGCAAAAATTAAAAGATAATCTGTTTCAAACGGGATTAATCGAAATATTTGAATAAAAATCCAAAAAAAATAGGCATTTATAGAGAATAAAAATCCGATAATTAGGTTATTATGTGAGAAATCTGAAGTCATTGAAAGATTATGAACATTAAAAATATTTAAAACTTTATCAGCTCTATAAAAAAGATTATAATTTAAATTATAATCCCTCTTCGAGGAATTCTTTTCTTTTTGCTTCAATATCTTTTATTACTATTGAGAGCATCGTATCTTTTAAGTTTTTTATGGAATCCGGGTTATATATAGATGTTTCTAAAATATATACCTCACGATTTTTGATTTGATTTAATCTGAGTGCTTCAATAGCATACTCTTTATTTTTTTTAGAATCTTCAAGGTCAAATTTATGTAAGCATACAATTAGCGGCATTCCTTCGGTCAATTTATCATTTATTACAGCAAATAACTCCTCCCTTGCTTCATCAAATCTGCTATTATCTGAAGTATCAAGAATATAGAGGAAAATCTCTGTTCTTATTAAACTGCGCTTCCAAATTGTTCTTAATGAAATTTGTCCCGGTAAATCCCATACTTGAAAAGTTATTTCCCCGAAGTCCCAAGTGTCAAAACTTATTGCTACTGAAGGTTTTTCGTTTGCATAAATTCTACCACGTATTATCGTTTGAGAAAGAGACGTTTTTCCGGCATAATCCAGTCCAAATAAAAAAGTTTTATAAACCCCGTTCATCAAATAAACAAAAAATTCTAATAATTAAAACTCTTGTTTTTCAAAAAATATGAGTTTTAGAATTTTTATTTTTTTAAAGAAGAGAATTTGTTTATTATTTTTATTATTAATAAAATCTTTTTAAGTAAAATTGATATTTTTATCTTAAATATAATTTTTTTAAAGAAAATTTTTGGTCGATTCCTATGAAGTTATATCAAGTTAATGAAAAAGGTGAATTAAACGAAAAAGATAAATTACCTTTTCTTGATCAAGATGCTTATATTATAGATGATGATAATACAATATATATTTGGATAGGGCGAGCAGTTTCCGTTAATCATAAAGATATTGTTGTGAGAAAGGCAAGAACAATGAATAAAGAGAGAGGGCATAAAGCAAAACTTATTCTTTTAGATCAAGGACAAGAATACGGCACCTTCAGATTTTTAATGGAAATCTTAAAAGAAGGTGTTCCTCCGAGCGAGAAAATGGAAGAAAGAGGTCAATTTGAGTTAAAAACACCCGAAAATATTACACAAAAGGATGCCGATGAGGCGGTTGATCAAATAAATGATGTAATAGGGTGGCTTGAGCAATTAAAGACATATAGAGGTTTAACACGTGAAAAAGTTGCTGAATCTAAAAAGGTAGAAGAATTTACAGATGAAGAACCGGTAATAACGGGAAAGATGGAAGATAATATTATTGCATGGTTAAATCAGCTTAAGCAATATCGGGGCATTGCTCCTAAAAAAGAAGAAAAAATTGAAGTTATTAAAACTGCCGAACCTGCCGTAGAAGAGGAAATTAAGGAGGAAATTAAGCATGAACAAAAAACTGAAAAAGAGGAAAAGCCCCTCTTAAAGCCTCCCGAGGATTTAAAACCCGAAATTAATCTTGCTGCGTACTTTTTATCAAAAGAAGGTCATTCTTACGATGTTTTATGCTGGTTACTTGCCGAAAAACAATTGGAAATTCAAATGAGTCCAAATAAACCCAGTGAGGAACAAATAAGAATAAAAGCAGAACAAATATTTCATTCATCAACCAGTTATGATGAATTATGTTGGCTATTATCTGAATTGAGGATTTACGAAAAATACGGCTATTTTGAAATGTTTTAATATGGTTCTTTTCCTTCTATTATATTTTGGAATTCTTTTTCGGAGATAAAACCTTTAATTTTAAGTACTTCCTTAATTTTATCAATAGTATTTTTCATTTTATGATATATTTCATCTTCTTTGATTTGTTTAATTGCTTTTTGAATTGTTCTTATTTCTCTTCTAAATTTTCTTCTTAATGCCATGTATTTTTTAAAAATCGTAATAATCTGTTCATTTTTAGTTTTTATTCTCTCTTCAAATCTTTCCATCAATTTTTCAATGAATAGATCTTTTTCCCTGATTAATTTAGAATACTCATTATCGCTTATTTCCATTGCTCTCTCTAATGTATCTAATTTTTCATTAAACTTTTCAAATCTTAAATCATAATCATCCTTCAATTTCTGTAATTTCTTTTTAAAATCAGTTTTTAAAAGGTTTA
>CAZVTX010000344.1:0-3768 GCA_964629395.1 uncultured archaeon | reverse complement strand
TTATTAGTTCTTGTACCATAATCATTCATAAATATATATTCAAATATATAAAATCCGATTTTTTCGGAGTTTTTATATTATATTTATTATCAAAAAATAAGATGATTAAACAAATTTTATTCATTCAGCCTTTTGTTTTACATAGAGATGTTTTAACTGATGAATTTTTAATTTGGCCTGTATATTTAGAAAATTTTCTTAAGAATAAATTGAATGGTCTTAAATTTGATATTATTTTTTTCCCTGCCGAACGGAAAAAAAGCGGATTTGATTTAAAATCGTATAAAAATATTGAGAAATTTTATTTACAAATGGATAAATATATCTCCGAATTAACTTTTGAACCTAACTCAAATACATTAATATGTTTGTCAGGAACAACTTCTCATCAATATTTATCTGTAAAAATAATTGCAGAATATTTTCAACAGTATTTTCCAGGTTCAATAATAGCTTTTGGAGGTACTCATGCAACTGTTTGCCCAAACGATTTTGATTATGATAATTCTCCAATTGATTATATTTTTCTTGGTGAAGGGGAAAAGACTTTATATAAATTTGTTCAAAAAGAATATAAGAAACAAGAAATTCCACAAAAAATCTATAGCAAACCTATATTAAATTTAGATGATCTGCCACCATTAGATTTTTCAATTTATGATAAATATATTAAATACTTTAACAGATTAAGTATTAGTCTATCAAGAGGTTGCCCCTTTAATTGTAATTTTTGTATTGAAAAAGATTTAGGACTAATTACTCCGCCTATTAAAAGATGGAGGGCTTATTCGCCAAAAAGAGCTATTAAGGAAATAACCTCGATGGTGAGATATGGCTCTAAATATAATATTTCAAAATTCATGTTTTTAGATGCAATTTTTGGCCTAAATAAAAATTGGCTTAATAAATTTCTTGAACTTTATAATTTTCCTGAAATTTCTGAAGTATGGATTGAAACAAGGTTAGATCTTTTAAATGAAAATCTAATTAAAAAGTTCAAGGAAAAAAATATATTATTAATGTATGGACTTGAAAGTTATTCTAAAAAAATATTAAAAATTATGAATAAAACAATAAATCCAACATCTTTTTTAAATAAATTTCATAAGATTTTAGAAATCCATAAAGAATTAGAGCTTTTTTTCACCATAAATATTCTCTCAAATCATCCAGGAGAAACTAAAGAGACTTATTATGAAACATTTAATAAAATAAATAAAACGGTTTATGAAGATGAAAAAGATATTGCTTTTTATAATATTAGATTTTATCACCATTTTCCAGGAACTACACTTTATAAACATATAGAAGATTTTAATAAAAAATATGGTACGATTGTTTATTGTCCTACTTGGTGGAAAAATGAGAAATTTCTAAAGATAGGTCCCTATTGTGTAAGACCTAGCCATGAACTAACTTTAAAAGAAAGTATTGAACTTTATACTGATTTATATAAAGAATTTGAATATATAAATTTGGAGAAATTAAAGAATAATAAAGGACAAGATTTTTTTACAAAATTATTTTCTATTAAGACAGAGATTAAAACTTTAGAAGTTAAAAAAAATGAAAAATTAAAATTCTTACAAGAAAACAATATTGAGACAGAAATATTGATTAATTCGATATAATTTATTTATAATATTACTTTTAAACCCGCTGTGAAGCCAAAAATTATGCAAAAAAATAAAGAGTGTATTAAATAAATTATGACAACTTTAGGATTCTTTATATTTTTAAATTGGAATAAAAACCATATACTAATAATTAAATTTAAAATACCATACAAAGATCCAAGAGAGATAATTATAATTATCGTTCTTTCTAAGTTAGAACCTAAAAAACTTTTTGAACTCGAACTTAAAGGAAGAACCATAGATTTTTCAAAATATTGGATTAATAATCCATCAGGTAATAAATTTACCAGCCAAATTAAAAAAAAAATTAAATAATTAAATAAAAATCCTAAACCTAAAAATAAATATAAAATTCCTAACCAATATTTTTTATTATCTTTTTTTGAATAATCTTCTTGAAAACATCTATTTTTTGCATTAGCATTAATTTTTTCAATAAAACTTAAAATTCCTAAAAAAAGTAAAACAATTATAATTGTATATTTAAATATTATAATGAAAAGATATAATAGATTTATAATATATTCAAAATTACTCTCAAAATCGGTTATAAAACTAAAATTTGTATCTTTTAATCTTAAATTTCTATTTATAACAACAATAAATTTCATTTAAAATAATTATAAAGCTAAATATTAAAACTACAATATTATTTTAAAATCTATAAATTAAAATAATTCATTTTTAGCCAATTTTTTCACATTCTTTATTTATAATTTTCATTGTTGCATTGAAATCCATCCACCAATCTTGTCCTTGCTGAGAAACTAATAAGGGATCTACTTTTCTAGAATCTAAACATCTTATTTCTTCCTTTAAAGCTTTAATTTTCTCTTTCCAAATTTTTGAAAATATTCCTTGTAAATTGATTCTCACTTTTTTTAATAATTCTTCATAAGATAATGAGATATCTTCGGTCTTTTGTAGTTTTTGAAGTTGTTCATACTTAATTTTCTCTTTTGCATTGTTTAAATCGCTACATTTTATCATTATAGAAAATGGATTATCTTTACCATATTTACATTGTTTTTGAATTTCACAAGTAGAACAATAATTTTCGAAACTAATAGAATAATCTTCCAATCCTATAATAGAATAATTTAATATCCTCGGCAATTAAATCACATCTTTTTTAATATAAAATTATACATTTTTATTATTATAATTAAGGTCAATTTGTCAAAAAATTTTTTAAAGATTTATTATTAGGATATAGTAAGTAATAGGTAATTTCTTTATTTAGTAAAAGTTTTAATCTTGCGAGAGTGGCTTAGCCTGGTATAGCGCACGGCTGATAACCGTGAGGTCGGGGGTTCAAATCCCCCCTTTCGCATTAAAAATATACCAATTTTAATATCCTATTTCTAATTAAATAAAAATAAAATAAAAAAATGAAAACAATCATAATTAGTGGAACTCCAGGAACCGGCAAAACCACAATTGCTAAAAAACTAAATGAGATTTTACCTGAATCCATTGTTATTACTTTAAATGATTTAATTCTAAGAAAAAAGTTTTTTTTAGGTTATGATAATACCAGACAAACTTATATTGCAGATATAGATAAATTAATTCCTTATTTAATTAGAAAATTAAAAGAATATAAAGAAAAAGGATTAAAATATTTAATTATTGAAGGTCATTTCTCAGAGATTATTCCAAGTGAATATATTAATTTTGCAATAGTTTTGAGATGTCATCCAGAAATTCTTAAAAAAAGACTTCTCCGTCGAAATTATAATCAAAAAAAAATAATTGAAAATGTGCAAGCAGAAATTTTAGGAAATTGTGCTAATAATTTGATAGAAAAAGAAATGAATATTCCGATTTATGAGTTTGATACATCTAAAAGATCAATAGAAGATTTAGCAAAAACTATTGTTGAATTAATCAATGAAAAAGGAGATTTTGATAAATATAAAGTAGGACATATCGATTGGTTAGAAGATCTCTTTATAAATAATAAATTAGAAGATTATTTTCCCGATTAAAAATTTATGTGATATATATGGAATTTGAAATTTTAGATGTAGATGCTCTTGGAAGAATTGGAAAAATTAAATTAAATAATAAAACATTAATAACACCTAATTTATTTCCCGTAGTTCATCCTTATAAGAATATTATTAAT
>CAZVTX010000343.1:0-3807 GCA_964629395.1 uncultured archaeon | reverse complement strand
GAGAAGTTATTCATCGAAGATATTCAAGATTATTAAATGAAAATAAAGATTTACCAGATCTCATCTTAGTGGATGGTGGAAGGGGTCAATTAAATGCTGCTGTTTCTGTTCTTGAAGAATTAGGAATAAAAGAAGTCCCGGTTATAGGATTAGCAAAAAGGCTCGAAGAAATTTATATTCCCGGTAAAAAAGAAACTATAATTTTATCTAAAAATTCAAGATTATTGAAATTATTACAAAATATAAGAGATGAAGCTCATAGATTTGCTCTTAGACTTCATAAAAAGCAGAGGAAAAAAAAGATAAGTGTATCGGTTTTAGAAAAGATAAAAGGTATTGGACCAGTTACAAAAATAAAACTTCTGCGTTATTTTGGAAGTGTTGAAAATATAAAAAATGCTAATTTAGAAGAATTATCTGAAGTTGTTGGAAAGAAATTAGCCGAACAAATCAAATCCTTCTTCAAAACGAATAACGATTATTCTCCCCAATCTTCTTGAGAAACTTCGGCTTCTTCTACGGTAATCTTATCTCCGTCTATTTTTACTATTTCTAAATCAACTCCGCAATCCGGACAACTAATTACTTCTCCTTCAATTAATCCTTCTTCTGCCTCAAATTCAAAATAGCAAGCAGGACACTCAATTTTAGCCATTTGTTTTAACCTTTTATTTGCTATTATTTAATATCGATTAGAATAAATGTTATTATAATCCATTAAAAATAAAATTTGCTATTTTAAATCTGAAATGACCATTTTTACGAGCTCGGCGGTTGATTCACAATTCAATTTTGCTAAGGCTTCTCTATTTGCTTCGCTAATGACACGTATTATCGGCTCCGTGTTTGAGGGATGAATTAAAACAAACCATTTTTTTTCCTCACCGAATTTTAAATCTAAACCAATTTGTTCTACATTTTCTCCAATTGAAATTAATTCTTCTTTCAAACTTCTTATTATATCTCCTATTTTAGAATCTTTAATTTCAATTTTTTCACGAAAACTATAAAATTTAGGTAATTTTTTTACGAGTTCAGAAATTTTACATTCTTTTTCTACGAGAATTTCTATAATTTTTGCTGCTGCAAAAATACCGTCTCTTGCGGCATTAAATAACGGAAATATGACTCCCCCACAAGATCCCTCGCCTCCCATTATGATTGTATCCTTTTCTCCCTTAATTCTTGATTTTTCAATTAATTGATTCATTTTTTCTACTAAATATCGTTCCCCAATAGGAGTTCTTATAATTTTAGCTCCATATCTTTCTGCTAATACATCGAACATTAATGAAGATGCCAAATTGGTAATAAAAATACACTTTTTATTATCATTAGAAAAAGTCTCCAGATAATAATCCATAATAATTGCAAGGCTAATATCTTCAGAATAACATTTATAATCATCCCCTACAATCGTTACTCTATCTGCATCGCAATCATGTGCAAATCCAATATCTAATTTTTCCTTCCAAATTACTGTAATTAAATCCTTTAAGTTTTCCCTAATTGGCTCAATACCTCTCGGAAATCTTCCATCTTCTATAAAATCATTATTAATAATACGCAAATCACATCCTAAATCCTGTAAAACACGGGGTGTTACTAATTTTCCTGCTCCAGCGCCCGTATCAATTGCTACTCGTAAATTATTTTTATTTTTAATATTTTTAAAATCAATATATTTATATAACTCAGTAATATATTCTTCAATTGAATTATTTTTATAAATAATATTATTTTCATCGATATTATCCTTGCTATATTCTTTAATATCTATCCTTTTATATAATTCATAAACTTCATTTATTTCTTCGGTGCTGAGAAATGTCTCTGTAATCAATTTAAGTGCATTCCACTCGGGAGGATTATGGGAGCCCGATATTATTATAGCTGCAGGAATATTCATTTTATTTTTTTGAAAGATTATTACCGGAGTAGGACAAATTCCGAGAGTGATAACTTTACATCCTGAATTGACTAATCCTCTTATTACCGATTTTTCGAGAATTTCTCCACTCGTCCTTGTATCCCTCCCTATTAATACCGTTTGCTTTTTAATATATAATCCAAACGCAATCGCTAATTTAAAAACTACTTCCGGAGTTAAATCTGAGCCGAATATTCCTCTTATACCACTTGCAGTAAATTTTAAACTATTCATAAGTATTAATTTTATTTATCAAGGAAAAGAAATAAAATATATCTTTTTAAAAATGTTTTAAAAAATAATGGATATCATAAGATTCTTAGCACTTTATGTTTTTTTCTTAAATTTTCTTCTCTTAAATATATATATTATTTTTAAATTATTAAAAGAGAAAAATCGGGATAACCTAACTTTTAGTTTAGCTTTATTTTTTATCCTTGGACTCTCAGCTATTATTATTAATTTTATTTATGCTTGGATATATGAAATTGTTTTAATTTCTTTATTGCATAGAATTAGTTTTATCTGTGCAACCTATTGTTTTTATTTTATTTTAAATTTTAACCTGGTATTATTAAAAACAAAAATCTATTTTAATATCAAAAAACAAATTTCTTTAGGATTAACATATTTTTTTATAATTTTTGCTTTCTTTTTTACTACAAATGATATTAAATTAGATAAATCTACTGATTGGAAACCTGAATGGGATTACTCATTTACTATAACTTATATAATATTCTCTACAATTATTCTTTTAATTCCAATTTTAATTACTACTCATAGAATTTATATTCATTTAAGTTTAAAGGAATTAAAGAAAAAGATTAAGATTTTTAGTATAGGTGTAATTGGTTATTTTTCATATTTATATACTATTTCTTTATATAATTCAACAAATAATATCTTATTAAGAATAATATATACCTTTTATATGGTATCTATTTTTCTCTATGCCTATTTAATTTATAAAGGTTCTATTAAATCATTAAAATGAACAATTATGGATTCAGAATGAGGGAGAAAAAATATAAATATTGAATAATAAAATTACATAATTTTCTTTAAAGGTTTTAAATCTATATATGGATATTATCAGATTTTTAGGGCTTTATTTAATTTTCTCCAGCATTCTTTTAATTAATACTTATTTCATAATAAAATTATTGAAAGACAAAAATCGGGATAATTTGACTTACAATTTATTATTATTTTTTATTTTTCAGACATCTGCTGGATTTATTAATATTATATATTCAATGATTTTTGAGCCAATAATCGTATCATTGCTTCATAGGATTGGATTTATGCTTGCTACTTTTTGTTTCTTTTTTATGTTAAATTTTAATCTAATTTTATTGAAGACAAATAAAGTTTTTAAATTAAAGAAACAAATTGAGTTAGGTTTGAGTTATTTAATAATTTTCTTAATTATTTTTTTAACAGGAGATATAAAAATTAATGAATCTACAGATTGGAAGCCTCAATGGAGCTTTTCTTTTACAATTACTCTTTTTTTAACTTTTACCATTATGTTAGCAATACCTATTTTAATTACATTGTTCAAAATTTTCTCATATTTAAGTATAAATGAATTAAAAAAGAAAATAAAAATTCTCAGTATTGGTATAATAGGTTATTTCATTTCCTATTATTTTATTTTAATTTATAATTCTACGGGCAATTTAGTTATTAGGCTAATTTGGTTAATATATTCTCCATCTATGTTGTTATTTTCATATTTTATTTATAAAGGTTATTTTCAATCAATAAAATAATTAAATTTTGATTAATTGACGATTTTATTATTTTCTAATTTATATTTTACTAAAGCAAGAGCTCCTAATAATCCAACATTGTCTTCTAAAGCTGTTTTT
>CAZVTX010000342.1:1232-3826 GCA_964629395.1 uncultured archaeon | reverse complement strand
AAATTATTAAAAAAAGAGGTAATTAATTTTAACCTGTATCTAAATTAGTATTATAATTATCATTTTCTAATTTTTCTTTAGCGTTTTCGTTTCTTTTCTTCTTATCATTTTGTTCGCTATTCAATTTAGCTTTTGCTTTTTTCTTTTCTAATCTCGATTCATATCCCTGGGAATACAAATAATAAAGAGCAAATAAAACGCCGAGAATTACGAGAATTATTAACAAAACGTTATTAAATAATTCCGCTTGTTCGGCAAATTTATCGGGATCTATTTCATCAATGTTTACGGGAGGATTAATCCCTAAAGATGCGCCTAAGAAAGCATAGAAAAACGCTCTTGGAATTGATCCTAACAGAGTACCGAGGGCATATTTTTTTGTATCTAAATCAACAAGACCAGCAGCATAAGAGATCGGGTCAAATGCAACAAAAGGCAGAAATCTTGCAACTATTATGGCACCCGTTCCGTATTTATGGATAAAATCGTCTGCCATCGCCAAAGCATTCTCTCCTACAAACTTTTCGGCAAGAGGCCTTCCACCCCGTTTGCTGACATAAAAGCATAGCATCCCTGCTGCCATGGATCCAATAATTCCCATAATACCTCCGAGCCAAAACCCCCATATCATTCCGGCTGACAATAATATAATCTCCGATGGAATTGGCACGATTAATCCCTGAATTGCCATTACCGCTAAAAACAAGAGAATTCCGATAAGTCCTAACGCGAATATGGGATTTACAAAATATTCTACTACGATTCTATATAAAAATGTTTTTCCTTCTTCCGTGAAATAAACATAATAAAGTAAGCCTAATGAGATAATTACGAGGAAAACAAACAGAGCAATATATAAAATTGTTTTCTTATCAAATTCGGAAAAATCCAGCAGATTTTTAATATATTCCTTAAATCTTTCACTTATACTTTTTTGTTTATCCTGATTTTCTTCTTTTTCAGACATAACACTCAATTGGAATAAAAATTTAGGTAATATTAGTAATTTAAATTGAAATAAAAATTATTTTCTTTAATAATCTCAAATCAAAAATAAAAATATTATTACAATGATGAAAAAGCCATATGTTTTTGGACATAGGGGGGCTATGGGATATGAAATTGAAAATACAATAGAATCCTTCGAGAAAGCCGTGAATATGGGTGCTGGAATTGAATCGGATATTCAGCTCACTAAAGATGGAATTTTAGTTTGCCTTCATGACAGTAGCTTTAAAATCGGTGAAAAATGGTATTCAATTAAAAATATGACATTTGAAGAACTTAAGAATATTAAATTCCAAGATGGTCGAAAAGTGCCAACACTCGAAGAAGTCTTTGATAAATTTAAATATAAAAAAGATTTAAGATATAGCTTTGATATAGGCTCGAGAAAAGTCGGCTTAAAAGTAATTGAAATGGCTAAAAAATATAATATCCTTGATAAAATCGAGATTACAGATACTAATCCTAAAATTCTCTTTTATCTCAGAGAGCATGATAAAGAAGTAAAATTAGTTCATACGGTTCCATTCAATATTGAAAAGATTAACGAAAAAACCGTAGATTTTGAAAAATTAAAACAATTCGGCATAAGAACTCTCAATATAAGAGCAGAAAGAGCAAATCCCGAAAATTTTGAAATGATCGTATACAACGGTTTTAATTGTTATGTATGGGATGTCAATAAAAAAATTAGAATGAAAAGAGTAATATCCTTAAAATGTAATGGACAAATCGTTGATGCAATATATACCAATTATCCGGATAGAGTAATCCAATTAATAAATGAAATAATAAAATAATATTATCTTAAACGATTTCTCCTGCAATAACATTTACGTTATGTCTTCTGGCAAATTCGTAATTTGTTTCATTAATTTCAAGACATAAAATCATTAATTCATCATAGTCCTTTTTAAATACAATTTTGAAGAGCTCCGCCTTTTTTATTAAGTCATTCACATCACGATTGTCGGCAGTCGTCTTTATTTCTATTAAAATTATTTTACCGTCTCTTATTACAACATCAATATCAGTCATAAAACCTTTAACAAATACCGCTCCATTATCATCCGTTAAATATTCTTTTTTAATATTGGATATATTTATTGATTCTTTAATTAATTTATCCTTGAGTAAATATAAAACTGCATTTTCAAGCTGAATTCCCCTTCGAGAACTCAATTTTGCAGTAAAGGCTTTAAGAATTTCTCTTTCTTCTGATGCTATTTTAAATTTTTCATTCATGTCTTTTATTAATGCTTCAAAACGATCATCCATCTGCTTTAGTAGGGCCTTAAAGCGTTTATCCGATTCTTTTCTGGCTTCTTCAAATCGTTTGTTCATCTCTTCTCTTATTAATTCTCTGTCCTTTCTAGCTTCTTCAAATCGTTTATCCATCTCTTCCCTTATTAATTCTCTGTCCTTTCTAGCTTCTTCAAAACCTTTATTCATCTGCTCAATTAGCGAATTAAAACGTTTATCCATCCCTTCTCTTATTAATTCTCTGTCCTTTCTAGCTTCTTCAAAACCAATCTTCATTTGAATTAATAATTCTTCAAATCTTTTATCTAACTTATTTATTGCTTCTA
>CAZVTX010000342.1:0-1132 GCA_964629395.1 uncultured archaeon | reverse complement strand
TTCATTTGAATTAATAATTCTTCAAATCTTTTATCTAACTTATTTATTGCTTCTAAAAATTCCTCTCTTGTTAGGAATTCCTTCTTTAAAATTGATAATTGAACCTTTTCAAGCCTTTTTTCAACCTTTTCTTCAACAATCTTTTCAATATACTTTAATATTTCGGGATCTAACTCCATTTTCATAAATATTATATATAATTGAAAATAAAAAGATATCTTTTTTTAAATACTTACATTATAATTATTCTAATTGAATTTAAATTACAATAAAAATTACTATTAAATGATATCTTATGAAATTAGCAGAATCTATCAAGGACTCTATTGTTTTGAAATTATCTATTTTAGTTTTGATACCGTGGGCGATCTTAGCAATTATATTCGCATTTACGGATTTAACAATATCAAAAGCCGTTATTGATCAAAAATCTGTTTGGGGTAATTTTGGTGCCGATTACGGTGAAGGGCCGGGATATGGGTTAATAGGCATAGCGATCGCAATCCTTATCGGAAATAAAAATAATGATTTGAAAAAACAAAAGCTGCCCGCCTTAATTATCGGAATTCTTACATTAATCCTTATGATTGTTGGAATCGGGATTAATGAAAGTGAGCTTGCAATCGTAAGCGGCTTCATAGGAATTCCCGTATTAATTTTTACGATTCTAACTTATGAAAAAGACTGGAAGGAATATAAGACAATTGCAACTATAGTATTCCTATTAGCAATACTTAATCCTCTTCTGCTTGTACAAACCATAAAGGTTATATGGGGACGTGTGAGACCCAAGGATGTTCTTGCTGGGCAAGGAGAATTTACCCCTTGGTATGTAATCAACGGTTATACGGGAAACCATAGCTTTCCGAGCGGACATACTGCTATGGGCTGGATGTTTTTACCACTCTTAATCTTAGTGAGAGACCGTGAATGGAAAGACCCAATAAAAATATTACTTTGGATTGTTGTCCTTGGCTGGGGTATCTTCGTAGCTGCCTCACGAGTCGTTGTAGGTGCTCATTTCGCTTCAGATGTGCTTTTCTCAACCGGATTTGCCGCAATAATCACAATATTGCTCTATTACATATATTATATTAAAAAATAATCTTTTTTTATTGATTTTTCTTATTTA
>CAZVTX010000341.1:1127-3829 GCA_964629395.1 uncultured archaeon | reverse complement strand
AGGAATGATTAAAGGGATAATATTCAATTTTATAATATATTCTATGCTTAATATTGATCCAAAAATAAATAATGAAAATGAACTCATTATAAGAATTCCAATTGATTGAAAATCTTTATCCGAAATACTTATAAACCATTTAAAAATAAAAAATAGGATTAATATATTAAACACAATAAAAGCATAGAGCAATTCGCGCGGATATTTTAATAATTTTAAATCTCTAAAAAAATAATTGATAAAAATAAGAATCAAATAAAAAATATTAACGATTGATAAAATATAATGACTTTTATTATATATTTTATCAATAGCGAAATAAAATATTACAGTTCCTATTAAAAATGAAGAATTATAAAATAATATTAATAATTCTATTGTAGTATTTTTCTTACTCTCTTCGGTTATATAAAAATTATGATTGATAAAGGTTCCATCTATTTGTAAAATTATAAACATTGAGATTAACCTTGTAAAAGCTAAACCAAAAAGTAATGCAGAGAAGCCCAATAAAAGATATTTGCTATTTTTTTCTTTTTTATTCAATCCAAAATTTAAATAATGAAAAGACACATAAAATAGGGTAAAAATTGACAAGATAAAAATGAAAAAGTCATATGGTGTATATAATAATATCAATTATATTGGCACCTTACATTAAATTTAATAAATACTCGATAATTATATGCGATTTTATTGTATTTAAAATAATCTAGCAAAAAATTGAACTTCAAAGAGTAATTTAATTTTGAAAAAAATTATTTTAAAATTTGTCGATAGTTGCTGATAATTATTATCAATAATTCTATTGAGCAAATATATAGTTCAGTTTTTTTCTAGTTCAATTTTTCTCAATATTATTTTAAAAATATCTAAGGATTCTTATTATAAAAATTAATCTTATAAAAAAATTATAAAAATAAAGTGTGAGGAAATGAGATCCAAATATTTAATTGTTGGAATTACAATATTTTCGTTATCACTTATACTATTAATAAACAACATCACGATTCCAATAAGTTCTTATAGAAAATCTAATATTAAAAATGATGATTCTGAGAATAATATTGATACGGATTTAAAAACCGCTGAGATTCCCTATTATTTAAAAAATTTTGATGATAATGGTCCCGAAAATTATTTAAATGTATTTTATGATAGTTCATCTTCTTTTCAAGAGCTTCAAATTGAATATGTATATTCAGGTGGAGATGATATCGTAGTTACAGGCTTTAATATCTTACATAGTGATAATGGTGCAGGAAGTAATTTTCTCAATGTAACTGTTTTTCCTGATAGTGGAGCTGTTACATATGATTTTCAAGTGCCACATAGATCAACACCAACCTGGGACTTACTTCAAGTAGCAAATACTAATTTTGTTCTTGATGATGATCCAATTGTAAGATTTGAAAGTAATGAAACTTTTAGTTCATGTCTTAGGATTGGTGCAGATACACCCTCTCAAGGCAATTCTGCCTATAATAATGAAGGTTCTGGCGGATGGACATATTCATCTAGCTATGAATATATGGTTGAATTAATGATCGAGTATATAATAGAATTATCAAGTGGTTCAAGTGATAGTGGGAGTATTACCAATGAGGATTTTTTAGATGTTTATAAAGTATATTTATGGGGTTCTTTTGAATATAATTTTACGATGACTCGAACTGCGGGCACAGGAGATCTTAATATGAGATTAGTTAAATATGAAAGTATAACAGGAGCTTCTCTAAATTCGACTTCTGGAAATAATGCTAAAGAAGAAATGCTCTATACGCCAACCTCCACGGGGTGGTACTTACTTTTAATTGAACCTAACAATCCTACGGTAGATATTGCAAATTATACAATTCATTTTGATAGAACGAGCGATGAGGATGAATATGAAGAAAATGATGATTATTCGAATTCAGCCTCAATATCACCGGGTTTTTATCCAAATCTTTATTGCGGAGATGATGACTGGTATGTTGTGAATGTTCCTGCCAACAATAAAATTTGTGTAGAATTAGACCTAAATTGGTTCTTTGATGGCGGCTTAGCACTTGATCTGTTTGAGACGGGGCCAAATAGAGTAAGAGATAGCTTTATATCGGGGCCAAATCATTCCGAGATTAATTATACAACAACAAGCGGAGGAAATTATTATATTAGGGTAAATAAAACGGGTTCTTATCCGAATAACTATAATCTAACAGTCACTCTTTATCCTATAGAAACTGATGATTCTTATGAAGAGAATGATGATTTTGCTAATGCAAAAAAATTATCCGAAGGAATATATAAGAATTTAAAGTGTTGGGATGACGATTGGTTTTATATAAACGGAACATCGGGAGATTCATTAAATATCACAATAAAATTTACACATGCTAATGGAGATCTTGATTTATGCGTATATGATCCATCTTTAACTCTAATTGGAAATTCAAGTTCTACTACAGATAATGAACAGGTTTTATACAATATGACGAGTAATGGATATTATTACATATATATTTATAAAAAAAGTTCTGGAGATAATAATAATTACGATTTAATTATTCAAATAAAGCCTCCTGGAATCTCGGATGATTCTTATGAAGAAAATGATAATTTTATAGATGCAAAACAGTTAACAGCAGGAACCTATAATAATCTGAAATGTTTTGATGATGATTGGTATTATATTAGCGTTTCTGAAAATAATAATTTAA
>CAZVTX010000341.1:0-1117 GCA_964629395.1 uncultured archaeon | reverse complement strand
TAATTTAAATATTACCATAAAATATTCCTATATAAATGGAGATCTCGATCTTGAATTATATGATTCATCTCAGACCTTATTAGACTCATCAACGTCAACTACGGATGATGAATCGATCTCATATGATATTACTTCAGGAAACGGCGGCAACTATTATTTCCGTGTTTATAAGAAGAATCCTTCTGATAATAATTCATATATTTTAATTATCTCTATTAATTCTATTCAGCCATCTGATGATTCTTTTGAAGAAAATGATAATATTTTTGAGGCTGCTCCTATAAATGCGGGAACATATACGGATTTGAATTGTTCTGATGATGATTACTATTCAATAGACCTTAATGCTGGTGATACAATCATTGTACAAATTATTTTTATAAATTTCATGGGAAATCTCGACCTATATCTCTGTAAATTGGATTTTATTACTGAAATAATATTAAATTATTCCACATCCACTACTGATAATGAAGAAATTTCTTATAAAATATCTACTACAGGAACATATTTTATAAAAGTAAATAAGTCTTCAATTTTAGAACCTTCAAATCTTTATAATATGATCATTACTATAGAAAAAGCTTCTACATCGAGCGATAATCAGGAAAATAATGGAGATAAAGGAGAAGATGATTCTTCTAGTGGAAACTCTGATTTTGCAAATGATTTAATTGGCTTTCTTAGTAATCCTATAGGATTAATTATAATATTTGGTATTGTTGGAGCAATTGTAATTCCGGTCGTTGTAATTAGGAAAGTGAAAGCAAATGAAGAATATTATGCAATTAAAAAAGCATATAAAGAAAAACGTAAGTTAGAATCTAAGTTAGAGTCATCTAAGATAAAAGATTCTAAAAAGCAAAGAAAAATTGACCATATGGAAGTATCTGAAAGTATAACTCAGCCTAAAAAGCCTAAAGAAATTGAGAAGGATAAGAGTAAAACGGATGATTTATTTGATATTTCCGATATTACTAAAGATGAGGATGATGATGATATTGATTGGGAATGGGATGATTTTTTTGATTAAAAATTAATTTTTAAAATTTTATTTTTTTCTTTTACTAAATATCTCGTATATTGATTTTTCTTTTTTCGATTCATCAATAATCTG
>CAZVTX010000340.1:0-3847 GCA_964629395.1 uncultured archaeon | reverse complement strand
TCAACAGATTTAATATAGGAATTTTTCCATTATTGAATGTTATGGCTTTCTTTTTTAAATAAATTTCGAGATTTTCTTCATAAAATACCTTATTATCTACTTTCATTCCATTAATATCAACTATTATGAAATCTGAAAAACCCTCTTTCAAGTTTTTAAGTAGAGAATTAAAATATAATTCATTACTTCTTATTCCATCAATTTTTTTGAAATATTCAATTAAATAATCTTTATTATTATTAAAAATGCCTAAATTTTGCAGACGCCAAAAAATAAGCATTTGTATTATAATTTTATTTGCAATTTCATTTATATCTTCTTTGGAATCTGCTAGATTAATATTATCGGCTATGAAATTTCTTGATTTTAAAAATAAATCAAACACTTTTACGTTCATGATTTATAATTCTTGAATTAAACTTCCGCATTCCATAAGAATATTAAGCGTATTTTCTAAATAATAATTCACATCATCTTTAAAATAATCTTCAGAAACCCCATCAAAATACCCATATGCTGAAATCTCCTTTTTATTAGATAATTCTGCTAATATTTTTGAATGATTTTCAATTTTTTCTAAGAACCATTCAGGTAATCTTAATTCTTTCAATTTAGAATAATATAAATTATGAATATTCTCTTTTTTAGGATGCCCAATTTCAAGATATATTAATACTGACCTTAATGCTAAATCTATAGCCATTTGGCATGAATATATTACATCATTCCACCTTTTATCTTCCAGAGCTCTTAAGGCTCCTTGGGCCCATTGCTTTCCTCTATTTAAAGCACAAATTGCAATATCTATACTGTCCATTATTCAAAATTTCCTTATTATTTATTTTTTATTTTAAGAATAAAGGAAAATTGCATTTTTTAAAGTTTTTATTTATTCAAGCATAATTTTCAAAATTGAATAATAATTACTAAATTATATTAAAAAAAATGAGATTAAAAAAAATGAGCGAAAAAAATTCAAGAGATAATACAGAAAAAGAATCAGCAGGATATTCAGAAAGGAGTAAAAGTTTAAAAGCTGCGATTATTGCGATTACTGCAGCGTTATACATTGCTTTAGGATATATCTTTCAGCCTATTAGTTTTTTGGGCGTTCAGTTTAGAGTTGCCGAAATAATCGTTGGTATGTGTGTAATTTTCCCGCTGGAAGGCTTAATCGGGAATGTTATCGGCGTTTTTTTCATAAATCTCAGCTCACCACTTGGCCCTATTGATTTACTAAGCTGTCTTGTTAATGTTCCTGCATTATATTGTATAATATATTTCAGGGATAAAGGAAAATTAATGTATATAGGCGGACTTCTTTATTCAATTATTATTTCGCTTTATGTTGCTATAATATTAAATATCGTTCTCTATTTGCCGATATTGTTAATGTTTATTCAAGTTTTTATCTCTGAGATAATTTTAGCAACATTAGGGATTATGCTTTTTGATTATATTAAAAAACAAATTTTATAAATCGAATTTTTGTAATAACAAAGAAAAAGAAGTAAAAATTATTTTAAAGAAAATAGATTTTCTTTTTTCATTAAAACTATGATAATTATTGCCCAGAGCGGATCATAGATTAATTGAAAGAGTAAAAGCGTGAAAAATTCGGGCATTTGAATTATTGTTATAATTACGAATACTATCATTATAAATCGAAAGATACAATTCATCAGAATAACAATAGAATATTGCTCTACATCTTTATTCGAATAGATTAGCAAAATTCCGTAGCAGAAAAAGAAAGCTCCGGACATCTGTGTGAAAATCGGAAGAGTGCTTATTCCCATAGATTTAAATATTGGATCTATAAACATTAATAACAATCCAACAAAAATCTCAATTATACCGCCAATTATTAAAAACCATTTAATAATGATCCTGTTATCGACCATAAATTTTAACCTCTAAGCTTTTTAAGAACTTCTGCAAAATTTTTTCCTAAGGCTCTTATTGTTTCAATACCCTCCTCATCATCATTAACATCGCCAGGTTTTTGTCCAATTCCGAGGTTCCAATAGCTTGAGCCTACGACAATCATTTCGGCAATTAAAAAGAAGTAGTTAATGCTTGAAAATACATGGGTAGCACCCGCTCGTCTAACGGCAACTACCGCTGCACCTACTTTTCCTTTTAGGAGATTATCATTTACTCTGCAAACAAGACCCGCTCGTTCGATAAGTGCTTTTACATTGGCAGATAAATCTGCAAAATATGTAGGGGAACCGATGATAATTCCGTCCGCTTCGATAATTTTTTGAATATATTCATTCATTTTATCATCATTTTGGGAGCACCTTTTATCTTTATTTTCTGCACATTTAAAGCACGCCCGGCAACCGTGTAATTTATCCATCCCTATCCAATTGTAATCACATTCTATTCCTGCCGCTTTTAATTCTTTCATAAGTATGTTTAAAAGAATAGAAGTATTTCCATTTTTGCGGGGACTTCCATTGAATAGCACAACTTTCATTTTTTTATGCCTCTTAATTATTTATTTTAAAGTTTATTGTTTGAATTGATATAATATTTAATTGTCAAAAAGATATGAATATATTTGAGAAAAAACAAAAATGATGATCATTTAAAAAAGATAATATGAAAAAAACGATGAATAAACCGGAATTACTTGCCCCCGTTCAAGATTGGAAGGCTCTTAAAGAAGTAGCTGGATTAACCGATTCAATTTATTTTGGCGTTGAAGATTTTAATATGAGGGCAAATGCTAAAAACTTTAAAGCTAATGAATTACGCCAAATAGTTGATTTTTGTAGGAATTCAGATCCTCCCATGAAAGCATATTTATGTACAAATATAATTATCTACGATAATGAATTGGACGATTTGGACAGCCTACTTTGGATGGCTAAAGATGCTGAGATAGATGCTGTAATTGTCCATGATATTGCCGCGATAAATCGTGCTAAGAAATATAATATCCCCTTTCATATCTCTACACAAGCAAATATTTCTAATATTGAAGCCGCTCTTTTTTACGAAAAACTTGGAGCAGAAAGATTAATTCTTGCAAGAGAATTATCATTAAAACAAATAAAAGTAATTAAAAGTAAACTTAAAAAGACAAAAATAGAATGTTTTGTTCACGGCTCCATGTGCACATCAATAAGCGGCAGATGCTATTTTTCGGCAACTATTTGCGATTCAGCTGAATTCTCGGCTAATAGAGGTAAATGTGTCCAACCTTGTAGAAGAAAATGGCGTGTCATTGATGATGAGAATCATGAATTTATTTACGACGGGCTACGTTTTCTCAACGCTAAAGATTTATGTATGATTGAATTCATTCCCGAACTAATTGAGGCAAATATAGATGCTTTTAAGATTGAAGGAAGGATGAAAGATGCACTATATTCGAAGGTGGTAACAAAGTGTTATCGTGAAGCGATAGATTCTTATTTTGAAGGTACTTTTAATGAGGAAAAAGTGAAAAAATGGATGAAAAAACTTGCTAGAGTCTATAATCGCGGTTTTCATACGGGTTTTTATTTTAAGCGTCCTACTGCTGATGATATTGAATTTTTTCAAGATGGAAGTAATTCTCCTTATGAGAAAAAATATATTGGAAATGTTCTCTCTTATGATGAAAGTAGTAGTTCTGCTAATATTGAAATCATTAATAAAAATATCCCGTTAACAATAGGTTCTGACCTGATAATCGATGGTCCAGAATCTTTTCTTATTGAAAAAGTGAAAAAAATAATCGTAAAAGGTAAAAAGGTTAATTGTGTAATTAGAAGAGAAAATGATGAAAAAATAAAAATTAATATGCCTATTTCTGGAAAAGCAAAAATAGGCGATAAAGTTTATATCATTT
>CAZVTX010000339.1:0-3852 GCA_964629395.1 uncultured archaeon | reverse complement strand
AATCGAATTTTCAGGAATATTGCCGAATGAAGAAGATATTCAATATGCTTATAAACTCTTATTTGAGAACGGTTTAATTAGTCTTGCAGGAAAACTTTTAAGGTTTGTAAAAATAAAGCCAAATAAATCTATTATTCAATCTTGTTATAAAACCTTATTAGACCAAAATAAGATTTATGCTGTTAGAGAGTTATTTGAATTTTCGGGGATAAAACCTAATGGAAATATAGTTCAATCTTGTTATAAAGTTCTATTTGAAAAGCAGAAAATTCATGATATAATAAACCTAATCGAATTTTCAGGAATATTGCCGAATGAAGAAGATATTCAATATGCTTATAAAATCTTATTTGAGAACGGTTTAATTAGCCTTGCAAGAAAACTTTTAAGGTTTGTAAAAATAAAGCCAAATTTTAATGAAGATATAATTCAATCTTGTTATAAAACCTTATTAGACCAAAATAAAATTAATGCTGTTAGAGAGTTATTTGAATTTTCGGGGATAAAACCTGCTGAAAATATGATTCAATTTTGGTATAAAAAATTATTTGCAGAAGATAAAATTAAAGAAGCAGGTGTTTTATTAAAAAAACTTGAAATAGGACCGGATAAGGAAAATATTCAAACTTATTATGAGGAATTATTTAACAGAAATAGAATATATCTTGCCCGAGATTTACTAGATTCTATAGGAATAGGTCCTAATGAAAAACTTATTCATGCCTACTATGAAAAACTATTCGCTAAAGATAAAATTCTTGATATAAAAGAGCTTTACTATCTTTTTGGAGTAAAACCGAAAAAAAAATAGTTCAATCATATTATAAAAAAGTCGCAAAACAAGGTAGAATATACAAGGGGCGTGATTTATCGGATTCTTTGGGGATAAAACCTAATTTTAATGATTCTGAAATCGAGTCTTTTTATAAATACTATATTAGAAAATTTGAAATTCATTATATGAAAGAATTCTCTAAATGGACCAGAACAAAACCGAGTGAACATTTAATACAAGTTTTTTATAGATTTTTTTTAGAAAAAGGAAAGGTTAATAAAGCGGAAAGTTTATTTAGTTCCTTAAAAATTAAACCTAATTTTAATGAAGAATATATTCAATCTTGTTATAAAGTTTTATTTGAAAAGGAACTAATTGAAGAGGCATTTGATATATTTAATTTTTGGCTAAAAGTAAAACCAAATAAAAATCTAATATACTCCTCTTATAAACAACTTTTTGAAAGAGCCAAACCCGATATAGCTTATGAATTATATTGTTATTTTAAAGTAGAGCCAAATTTTAGTAAAGATTTCTTCCAATCTTATTATAAAATTATGCTTATGAATGGAGAAATTTGGGAGGCAAATAAATTATTCAAATGGTATAAAATATTATCGAATTTTAGCTTAAAGACAATTCAATTGTATTATCTAAAGTTAATAGAAATTCTACATTTCAAATCAGTGTATAAATTAATTAATTGGATAAAAGCTGAACAAGTATTTAATGAGAAAGAGATCCAAGATATTTATAAAAATCTTTTAAATAAAGGATTAATTTATGATGCAATCAGCTTTTTTAATTGGTCTAAAATTCCTCCGAAGTTTACTCCTGATGAAATTCAATCTTATTATAAAATCTTATTTAAAAATAAAAGGACTAATTATGCACTTGAATTATTTAAATGGTTAAAAATTCCCCCCAAATTAACTTCAGATGAAATTCAATTTTACTATAAAATTCTTTTGGAAAATCCCTGGTTTGGTAGAGTAAAAAACTTTTTCAAAATTGTTAAGGTCAAACCTAATGAAGAGATTATTCAATATTTTTATAAAAAATATCTAAATAGAAATTTTGAACTCGTACAAAATGTTTTTAAATGGTCAAAAATAAAACCCGCTGAAGAGTTTATTAAATCTCAATATAACAAGTCGATTGAAGAAGGACGGATTAGATGGGCATTACATTTACATAAATGGTTTAAAATTGAGCCCGATTTTAATGAAGATATCATTCAACGATCCTATAAAATTTTATTCAAAAAAGGTAGAATTAATGAGGCATATAAATTATATGAGTGGTCCAAAATAAGCCCGGATTTTGATAAAGATATTATTCAATTATCATATAAAAAATTATTAAAAAATGAAGAGAATTACAATGTTGCACAAAAATTATATGATTGGTCAGGAATAAAACCAGATGATGATATAATCCAATATCAATATAGAACCTTAATAAGATCAGGATGGGAATTTAGAATAAAGAAATTATCTAAAATATTTAAAGTTAGACCATACATTAGCAAGCATCTCATTCAATTTGCTTATAAACACCTGTTTGAGATTGGCAGATATGATTGTGTTCGATCATTATATGAATGGTCAGGAATATATCCAGATTTTGATAATAAAAATATTCAACATTATTATAAAACCTTAATAAAAAAAAGATATATATTGGAGGCACGTGCATTATATAAATGGTCCAGAATAAAACCGGATTTTAATGAAAAGCTCGTTCAATCATATTATAAGATGTTTTTTAAAAAAGGATTCACCGATACAGCCTATTGTTTATATGATTGGACAAAAATTAAACCTTTAGAAGAATATGTACAAGCAGGATACAAATATGATTTAGTTGATAATATGTTTGATGATATGATAGATGAAATATTTTATTATGTTAAAGAGTTATATGAATGGACCGGAATAAAACCAAATGAGGAAATCATTCAGGCGTCTTATAAAGAAATGTTTAAAGAAAATTGGATTGAAGGAGCTAAAAAATTGTTCAAATTATTTAAGGTGGAACCCGATTTCAATGAAAATTTAGTGCAATATTATTATAAAACAATATTTAATGATTTTGGATGGTTAAGTTACGCCTATGAATTATTTAAATGGTCTGGAATAAAACCCAAAAATGAAATAATTCAATTATATTATAAAGATCTTTTCAATCAAGGAATGATTAGCTCTGCACGCAGAACATCTGAGTGGTCCGGAATAAAACCCGATGTCAATGAAGATTTAATACAATGTACATATATTATATTATTTAATAATAAAAGATTTGATGAAGCTCGTGAGCTACATGAATGGTTTGGAATTAAACCAAATTTTAATCAGGATTATATTGAATACTGCTTTATAAATTATATTGGGGAAAACGATATTGATGAATTACGAAAAATTTTTGAAGATTTTAATATTGAAATGGAATTCGACTATGATTTAGTCCAAACCTCTTATAAAATACTGATTGAAAAAAAAAGAATTGAAGATATACAAAAATTATTCAAATGGTCTAATATACCGCTCGAATTTAATGATAACAAAATCAAAAAATATTATAAAACACTCATGAAAAAAGGAAATATCGAGAAAGCGAAAAAATTAATACAATGTTCAAGATTAAAAGATAATGAAAATATTGATAATTAACAATTTTACTTGAAGAAATATACGGCATCTCTCAAGAATTCAATTAATATCTTGTACTACTCCAGTAACTTTTTCTAATGGAAATATTAAAAGAAAATTAATTAATCAGCATAAAAACGTCGCAATATTCTTCAAAAAGCCAAAAAAGCTCTTGGAGCTAAAATATTTGATGTAAAACTCAATCACGAAAGACCAACAAGAGTATACAAAAGTTTCAAAAAGGGATAAAGATTTTAGTGCGGCAAAGTTCCGTAAAAATATATTTATAATACAATTAGAAAAAGGAAGAGAACAAGAATTCCGCAGCGCAATCGCTTCAATCCAGTTTTTCCTACTCGCACTCCCAAAAACGTTCATATCAGTATACTACGGGAATAACCTGATTGCAGCATTTAACGCACTCGG
>CAZVTX010000338.1:0-3881 GCA_964629395.1 uncultured archaeon | reverse complement strand
ACTATACAAATTGCAGCACCGGCAAATTTTAATATTTTTGCAGCAGCTAAACCGATTGGTCCAGCACCTAAAATTACTACATTCTGGCCTGGTCGTATCCCGCCACCTCTCTCAATAACGGCATTATAGGCAACTGAAGTCGGTTCTACCAAGCTACCAATTTTAAAAATATCATCATATTTATTTTCTAATTTTTTTAAACTCCAGCAAAGTTTTGCGGGAACGGCAATATACTCAGCAAATGCTCCATCAATAGAAAAGCCAATTTCTTGTAGTCTTTCACAATGGTTTGGAAAACCATCGCAACAAGGACGGCATTCTCCGCACCAAACCATTTCTTCTACGGTTACAGGTTCTCCAACTTCATATAGTTTATTTGTTCTTTTATTAAATGCCTGTTCTCCTACTTCTATAATTTCGCCTGCAAATTCATGGCCTAAGACTGCAGGAAATGCCGTTAATCCAGGATAATAAATATATCCATCTTCATAAGTTTGATACATATGAACATCAGAACCACATATACCGCATCTCTTTACTTTAATTAATACTTCATTTGGTTTGATTTGAGGCTTTTCTTTATCAACAACCCTTACTTCAGGATATCTCCAAACCTGAGAACCGAGATAGGTGAGCTTTCCTTCAATATCTTTTGGTCCTAATTTAAAACTCGGCTTAGGATCCCATTTTGCCGTAAGTTCTACCGCTTTCATTATTTAAATTCAACTCAAATAATATAATTGATTGATCATTAATAATAAAAGCAATAAGTTAAAATTTTGCTAATTCAAAATTATCTTAGAATTAATGAGGATTAAAGGTTATGTCTAATAAGATTAATGTTGGCGTTATAGGAGCTGGTAGAATAGGTAAAATTCATATCGAAAATCTTTTGAAAAAAATTCCAAAAATTAATCTAAAATTAGTAGCAGATGCATATATCACAGAAGATTTAAAAAAATGGTGTGAAGAAATAGGAGTGCCTAATTTAACTTCTGATCCAAATGAAATATTTAATGATGACGAGATTGAAGCCGTGATAATTGCCTCATCAACGGATACACATGCAAAATTTATTCAAGAAGCTGCAAAAGCCAAAAAGGATATATTTTGCGAGAAACCTATTGATGTTGATTTAAAAAGAATTAAAGAAACATTAAAGGTTGTAAAAGAAAATGGAGTTAAACTCATGATTGGTTTTAACCGGCGTTTCGACCGTAATTTTAGGAGAGTGCAAAAAGCTGTTGCTGATGGCCAAATCGGAACACCTCAGATTATAAAAATTACTTCAAGAGATCCAAGTCCGCCACCAATAGAATATATTGAAGTTTCAGGAGGTATCTTTATTGATATGACCATCCATGACTGGGATATGGCAAGATTTCAGGCAGGTAGTGAAGTTGAAGAGGTTTATGCATGTGGATCTGTGTTAGTCGATCCTGCTATTGGAGAAGCCGGAGATATTGATACCGCTGCGGCAATTTTAAAATTTAAAAATGGAGCAATCGGACTTATTGATAATACCAGACAAGCAGTTTATGGTTATGACCAGAGAGTTGAAGTTTTTGGTTCAAAAGGTTGCGCGATTGCCGATAATGAAATGTCCAATACGGTAAAAATCTATACTGCAGAATCTACAAATATGGATAAAATACCGTACTTTTTCTTAGAACGATATATGGACTCTTATTTAAATGAATTAAAATATTTTTTCGATTGTATTGAAAAGGGAAAAGAACCGCGACCAAACGGATATGATGGACTTCAAAGCGTTCTTATCGCAATTGCCGCTAAAAAATCCTATGAAGAAAATAGACCAATTAAAATAAAAGAAGTTGATATATAATGCCTTATAGAATTCCGACCTTTTTAATAAAAAAAATATTTCCCCCCGATAAATCTGTGTCTACGATTGATACAACGGGAGATGGAAAAGGGGACTCTATTAAAATTACAGGTTATAATGTAGTTCAACCTATAACGATTCCAAAAGAAATTAATTTAGGTGGAATTGAATTAGAAGATTTTGATCTTTCGGAATATTGCGAGTTATTTTTAGATGATATACCTATTAATATCTCTAAAAATAAAGTGAATTTAGATGTAATTCGTAATAAATTTCTTGTTATTATTAAGGATGAAAAATATACGATTGATGAACTTTTAGAGGGTAAAGCAGCGGGTAAATTATTAGGCTTAGGAGATACAATTTCGATCCTTATAAAATTAGATGAAAATATTGTAAATAGCCTTAAAGAAGGACATCATATATTTAAGGTAAAGGCAAAGAATTTTCCTGATATGGAAATTAGTTTTGAATTAGCTAAAAAAAATATGAATCTAAGAGAAATAATTTAAAAATTAAAATTAAAATAAAAATTCTAAAAAAACTCTTAACTCAACTTTTTCATTCTTTTAATGTATAATACAACAATAGAAACAGATATAATTGCCAAGACCATGAATAAATCATAACCGGGAATATTTACATAAATATCTTCCATATTTGATCCGCTTCCCTCATCATAATCATCTTCTTCCCAATCAACAATATAGAGACCGTAAATCCAATTCCATGAATAATCGTTTTTAGTTATAAGCAGTGCACGTAATATCCCATTATAATCATAACGTAATTCGACTCTGAAATCCTTAAATCTCATTTCATATATAACCTCATTATATTCAATATCCTCCCATGTAAAAATATTATAATCTATGTACCCATAAGAATCATTAATATTATCTGCATCTCTGACATATGCCCAAACATCATCATTAGGTATAAAGAAATCTACTCCTGATTTCATATCTACAGGATATTTATAGATATAGAATATTTTTTCTTCTGAATCGCCATCATTATCTATATCAGTGCCGAAATCCCAAAACCTTGTCGTTATTTTCCAGTACTCGGGGAAATTCTCAATTTTCATTATTTTTATTTTAATCTCATCTTGATTGTCTCCTATTGGATCTTTTTCAAATACATCCCAATAATTTGTAGGATCCATATCCATAATGTAATATTTATATTCATCGCCTTCACTAATTCCTAAACTATTAGGCCAAAAAATTTGTTTTCTATAACCTACAATCTGGATGTCATCCATTTTAAAGCCAGAATATTTGTTATCTAAGCTATCAATGGTATCAAAAGTTATAACTACATCAACATGTTTAAAACCTGCCAAGAATGTAAGGTTAATCTCAAAAAATGTCCATATATTTTCATTCCAATTTATTTTTTTTATTGGAAAATCATTAGAGACATATTTGGGACTTAGATAGAATTGATCTCCGTATAAATTAACCGAAATTTCTACTATATCAAATGAACTGCTGTTCTCAGTAACTTTTTTATACCAAAATCTTAAATATGCATCGTAATAACCGCTAAAATCTAAATCATTTATAGTAACGCTTTCTCTTACTCTAATAGCGGATCCTTGGTCAAATTTCTCATATGTTCCTGTGGATTCATTAGCACACCATAAGCTATGAGTTCCGCTGAATGACTCATTTGTTGTAATATGCCATAAATTGGGTGCACCAATTCCAGACCATTCGGGTTTAACCCCGCTCTCAAAATCGTCATAGAAAATAGTAAATTCATATTGAAGTTTAAAGCTAAAATCAATTAAACCCGGAAATAGACGATAATCTTGAAAGAAATGTTTTCCATCTCCTAAATTAACACCAGTCGTATATCCATTTCCAGTATAATTAATTTCTTGAAAATTGAATTGGATTATTCCGCTTTCGTAAAGAATTAATTCAAAAGATCCGATATAATTTCCATCGATATGATATACGTTTTTGAATTCTAAAACCCATCTATTATCGATTCCTGATGTAAAATTTGCGATAATAACCGAGCC
>CAZVTX010000337.1:0-3919 GCA_964629395.1 uncultured archaeon | reverse complement strand
TATAATGGTGCATTTGGAAGCTTATTTCCAAAAAAAGCACCCATAAATAATAAAACATTGAAGCCAACTGCCAAAATCCAGCCTAAAATACCCATTTTTTCAAATTCTTCTTGATTTTTCTTGACAATTTTATTTGCAAAATATAGAGCAAAAATGCTTTGTAAAATTCCCCACCATAAAATATCCGCCATAATAATGTTAAAAATATTTAAACCAAAAAAATTAGGATTATTGAAAGTACTTCCTGTATTGAAAGATTCCTGAAATATACCGTAAAAAAATCCGATTAGCAGAACATCTAAGTCTCGTAATTTAAATCTAACAATTAAATCTTCAAGAATGCTAAAATAAGATAAATACATCAGGAAAACGGAAATTGGCAATATTATAGTTATAAAACCCGGAATCCCCCAAACCCAAAATTCCAATAAGAGGTTATAAAAGGTACAAATTAAGATTATTTTAAATTTATCCGAAATCATTCATATTTACCTATTTTCTTCATTCTTGGATAAATTTCTGTTATTGCAAGATATATAGAGAGCCCTGTAATAGCAATCCACGTCTCTATTGCATATAATCTCCTAATAACCATTTGTTCATATGATAAAGATGCCGCACTTCCGAATAACGGTCCTACTTGCCCTTCAGGAGCCAATACGACAAATGTTTGATAGGCTCCATAGAATATTTCGATGATAAAATTAATAATAATGATCCAATGAATTATGTATATAAAAATCTTGGATTTTTTCATATTTTTGTTGAGTTATTTGATTTAAAAATATATTTAAAGGAGTTAAACGAAGCGGAACAATGATTCAATATTTATTAATTATGATAATTATATTTTATTATTTAATAAAAATTTATGAGTTGTTAAATTAATAATGCCGAAATCCTATAATGGTATATTACTTGATGAGCCTGAATATGAGGCAATGAAAGATTTAGAAAATGCTTTAGGCGTTGAGACAATACCAAAAGTAGAAAAAATTAAGAAATACACTTTTGGGTTCATAGAGGATGACCAACATGTAGTTGGATTAGGGATTTTTAAAAAAAAATTATCTTCACTCCCAGAATCAATAAAAAATTTAAAAGCTCTTAAAATTTTATCCATTCATGAGGTTCCGATAACATCAATTTCGGAAAATATCGGATTTCTAAAGAATTTAGAACTATTAAGAATAATGACAACTAAAATAACTTCTCTTCCTGAATCATTCAAGGATCTAAAAGCCCTTAAAAATCTAAAGCTAAAATTTAATCAATTGAATTCTATACCGGAGAATATAGAATTTTTGGAAAATTTAGAAAAGCTAAGTATTGTTGATAAGAATCTCTCATCTATTTCCGAGAAAATCGGAAATCTAAAAAAATTAAAAAGTTTATTTATCAATAGTTCTAACTTAAAGAAGCTCCCCGAAAGCCTATGTGATCTTATTAATCTTGAATATCTATCTATAATTGCCGAAAATTTAGAGAGTCTACCTAAAAACCTTAATAAACTTAGAAATCTTAAAATATTAAATATAAAAGGAGGACATTTTGATTCATTACCCGATGGTATATTTGAATTGAGTAAATTAGAAAGTTTATTTATATCCACACTTAATTTAAAATGTTTATCCGAAAAACTAGGTAATTTAACGAATCTTATAAGACTTAATATTAATAAATGTAATCTCACAGAGATTCCTGAAAGTATTGGCAATCTCTCTAAACTTAAGGTATTATATATTCATTATAATGGTATATCACACCTTCCGGAATCAATAGGCAATCTTTCAAATTTAGATGAATTGATTATTTTTGAAGATAATCTTTCATCTATTCCCGAGAAAATTGGAAATTTAAAAAAATTAAGTAGTTTATTAATTAATAATCCTAACTTAAAAAAGCTCCCCGAAAGTCTTTGCAACCTCACAAATCTTGAATTTTTATATCTAAATATGGAATCCTTAGAGAGTTTACCTGAAAATTTCAATAAACTCACAAATCTTAAAAAATTGGATATCGAGGGAGGATATTTTGAATCATTACCAGATGGCATATGTGAATTGACCAAACTTGAAAGTTTATATATATATGCAACTAATTTAAAACGTTTACCCGAAAAATTAGGAAATTTAACTAACCTTAAAATTATTAATATTCCGGAATGTCATCTTTCAGAACTTCCCGAAAGTATTGGCAATCTCTCTAAACTCGAGGCACTATATCTTCATGACAATCATATTTCAAGACTTCCGGAATCAATTGGAAATCTTTCAAATTTAAAAGAATTGATCATTACTCAAAATAAATTAAAAGAACTTCCAGAATCAATAGGTATGCTCTCAAAATTAGAAATTCTTGATTTAGGTGAAAATGAAATAACGTCTATTCCTGAAAGTATAGGAAATTTATTAAATCTAAAAACACTTTATCTTTGTTTAAATAAATTATCTTCTATTCCGGAATCAATAGGGAATCTTAAGTCTCTTGAAAGTTTTAGTTTATTGGCTAATCAATTAGATTCATTACCAGAAAGCATAGGGAATTTAGTAAACCTCAAGGAATTTTTTATACATAATAATAATCTAACATCTCTCCCTGAATCAATTTTTAATCTGAAATCACTTCGGGAATTAAAAATTTATGGTAATAAATTTTCTTTATCCGGAAAAATTCTCAATCACTTAAAAGAATTAAAAGAGAAAAGTTGCCGTATTTATACAGGTCGTTTTACTTTATTATAATTTATACCTTTTTATTGCAATAAAAGTTATATATCCTTCACATAGTAATCCTGTTGCAAAAATTATCATATCAATTTTTATTAACGATTTTTCGGGCAAAGATGGTGGATTTTCAGCAACTTTTTCTAAATTAGAGAGCTTTATTTTTGCAATTTTGATATTGCTTGGAGCGATTTGTCCCAGAATCCACGTATAATCATAATTAGTATCACTTGTATAATAACTAATATAGAGATATCCATCCTTCATAACAATTCCCGCATAAGAAGTATCGCCTGTGCTTGGAAGATCTGATAAATACGTAATTTCATTATTATCGATTAAAAAAAGCGAGGTTCTTTTCTTATTGAAAAAGCTGCCTGTATTTGTAAATAATCCTTTTGCTTCTGGTTCAAATCTTCCAACCGCATAAATTTTATTATTATATCGGAATAAACGAGGGCCATCTAATCTTGTGATTTTACTTTTTTCATAATTCCATTCTTTATAAGGTGCTTTTGACGTAGCAAGTAAAGTTCCCCCATTAACATCGCCTATAATCATATATTCACTAACTCCCTCTAATCTCGCTGTAGAAAGAATCGTTCCGTCCTCATAAAATTCTATTGCGGTCTCATCATTAGTCTCTCCTTTATAAATTTCGGAGACCTTTTCCCATGTTATCCCATCGGTGGATTTGAAGAGAGCTGATTTTCCGTGTTCATGCCAATATGCCGGGCAATACCACGTATTATTATCATAGGTTTTTGGGCGCCAGAAAAGCCATCCTTCTATATCATCTCCCTTTAAATCAAGCCAATTAGACCAATCATTACCATTTTTACTGGTTGCATAGACCGTTTTATAGGGATCTGCAATCGGCGGTTGATTTGCTAATGCATAAACGAATAAAGTTCCATTAATAAGGGCAAATTTCGGATCTCTTATATCATCCAAATTTCCGAAATCAAGTTCGGCAATTTTATCCCAAACTTTTGTATCCGTAGATTTTCTAATAATGAGTTTGCTTTCCGAAGTTCCCCAATGAAAAGGTGATGAAGCATAGATTAAATAAAAGGTATCATTCCAGAGAATCATATCCGTGTTGGAATTATGCTTACCATCTGCCACAGCATCCCAGCAATCGATTTTAAGATCATCATTCAGGTAAGAAGTATTTGGTCTATAATACCAAT
>CAZVTX010000336.1:0-3926 GCA_964629395.1 uncultured archaeon | reverse complement strand
TATAATAATGGTTTTGTAGTTCCGTATACCGGAAATCTTAAGAATAATATTGATAAACGCCGTCAAAGAATGGGATTACCACAAATAATACCACCGAAGCTTGATGAGATTCAATTTATCATCAAAGAAACGGGATTATTGGATTTAATTAAACAAAAAGGAGGTGAAGAATAAATGTCAGAATATGCTATATTTCTCGGTTGCACAATACCTTTAAAATTGCCGCACTTTGAAAAAGCATTCAGAGATGTTGCTAAAATACTTGAAATTAACTTAAAAGAAATGGAGGGCGTTAGCTGCTGCCCTGAGCCGGTATCCCTCCAATCGCTAAATGTGGATACATGGATGACTCTTGGAGCACGAAATCTATCCATTGCCGAGAAAATGGGATTAGATGTCTTAACAATATGTTCCGGTTGTTATGAAACTTTAAAAACGGTCAGCGTTCTATTAAATGAAGATGATGAATATCGGGGTAAGATTAATTCCATACTTCAAAAAATAAATTATAATTATTCGGGTAAAACTAAAGTTTATCATTTCATTGAATTATTTTCGCAACCGGATTGGCTCGAAAAAATTAAAGCCAAGATAAAAAGACCTCTCGAAAATCTAACATTTGCGGTTCATTACGGATGCCATCTTATAAGACCGAGTAAGATTATGCAATTTGATCACCCGGAAAAACCGGAGAAAATTGATATTATTTTAAAGACTCTCGGAGCTAAAACAATTGATTTTGCAACTAAACTAGAATGTTGCGGATATTGCGCAAGATTACAGGAAGAAATCGGAGAAAATTTAGTGGAAGAAAAAATGACGGAACTCGCAGAGTTGGAACAAGAAGTTGATGCATTAATCGCAGTATGCCCCGCATGTGTAACTCAATATGATAGAAAAGAGCGTACAATTGCTAGGAAAAAAGGTAAAAAACTCGATATTCCGGTCCTATACATGCCGGAAATCATGGCAATTGCTCTTGGAGTTGGAATCGAAGAATTAAGCCTCAGAAATAGGAGTATAAAACCGAATAAATTAATAGAAAAATTAACCGCATAATTTTTTTAAAGTTTTATAAAAATAAATTAAAAAATAAAAAATTCAAACCAAAATTGGAAAATAAAAAAATATGGGAGTTAATGTAATATGATTATTACCCAATTAAAAGATATCGAAAAAATATACGATATGATTAAAGGCTATAATAAAATTCTCATCGCAGGATGCGATGGATGCTGTCAACCGCCAAGATCTATTAATGAAGCTAAGGTATTAGGGCAATTACTTGAATTAAAAGCAAGAACGGAGGGTAAAGAATTAAAATGGAAAGCTATAACTGTCTTAAGACAATGTGATGATAGAATTGCTGCAACGACATGTAGGCCTATAATTGATGAATATGACGCAGTCGTATCTCTTGCTTGCGGACTGGGCGTTGTCATGATGAATAAAGTTTTTCCTGATAAATTGACTTTTCCGGCTCAAAATAGCATGTTTGGAGGCGTTCAAAATGCAGGAGAAAACTACTTCATTCAATACTGTGAAACTTGCGGAGATTGCCTATTAGGTGAGACCGGAGGTGTATGCCCTATCGCAGGATGTGCTAAACATCTGAAAAATGGACCCTGCGGAGGAACTGTCGATGGGATGTGCGAGGTTGGGGGCTATACACGACCGTGTGCCTGGATAGAGATATATAAAAGACTGAAAAAGTTCAATAGACTCGATCTTTTCAAAAAATATCGACCACCACGGGATTATCGCTCTGCAACAAGCCCCGCTTATATCCAAATTAATAAACCAATTACTAATGAAGAAGAAAAAAATAAGGAGGGGAAAAAATAAATGTCCAAAAGACCTGCATATAGTAAGTTGGTAAAAGCTCTGAGAGATGGACATTTTGTATTCACGGGGGAACTTGAGCCAAAAAAGATTATGGACCTTACCGAAATCGTTGACTCCGCAAAGGAAATGAGAAAGACTGGGCGCATAATCGCTGCAAATGTCACAGATGGGCCTCAAGGTGATGCTTATATGTCATCACTGGTACCCAGTTATATAGTTCAAAGAGATGCTGGAATCGAAGCCGTTTGGCAAGTGGCAGTTCGCGATAGGAATAGAGTTGCTCTTTTTGGAGACGTGCTTGCGGGAGCATATCTGGGACTTAAAAATATCCTTGTCTTGACCGGAGACCATACAGCCCTCGGAGACCATAAAAGAGCAAGACCCGTTTATGATATCGATAGTACTCAGTTCTGTGAATTATTGCATAAAATCATCGATGAAGGCACCGATTTTGAGGGAAATGAAATCGTTGGCGGCAAAGTGGAAATGAATTACGGCTGTGTTGCAAATCCAAATGCAGTTGGAGAATTTATGGAACCAGAAATCCTTAAAGTGGGAAGAAAAGTCGAACAAGGTGTTGATTTCATTCAAACCCAAACGGCATTCGATATTGATGTTGCAAAAGAATTTATCAATGAGTTGGCACGTTTTAATGTCCCGATCTTACTCGGAATCTTCCCAATGAAGAGTTATGGCATCGCATGGTACTTTGACAAATATATCCCCGGAGTTAGCGTCCCGAAGGAGCTCCTCAATGCATTAAAGAAAGCCGAGAAAGATAATAAAGGAAATAAGCAAGCTAAATATGCCGCAATTGATAAAGTAAATGTAGAATTCTTCGTACCATTTATAGAAGAGATCAGAAAATCATCGAAAGCCAGCGGTATACATTGTATGGCCGTAGAGTATGAAAGACTTTTCGCTCCGCTCCTTGACAAATACCCCGACTACGCCAATCAATATTATCAAGATTAAAAATAGGTTTTTTAAAATAATTTTAAATAATCATTTTTTTTATAAATTTTTTGGAAATATATTAAAAATAAAATAATAAAAACGGTATGAAGGAACTCGACGATAAGGATAAGAAAATATTGGAAATGCTGATGGAGGACGGGAGGCGTCCGTATAGGGAGATTGCGGATGAGATCGGACTAAGTGAGTCGACCGTGCGCAAACGGGTAATTAGACTTCAAGAAATGGGTGTAATTGAGAAATTCACGGTAAAAGTCTGCCAAGATGAGGAACGGTGTATTATGGCATTTATTACCGTAATTCCTAAGAATGAAAGTGAGATTAAAGATTTATTACGCGAAACTCAAGTATTACCGCAATGCGAGGAAGTTTATTTTCTTGCAGGAGAGTGCGGAATATTAATTAAAGTTAAGGTTCCCGAAATTACCGAATTGGACGCTCTGATCGAATCCTTTAGAGCCCGAAGCGATGTAAAGAGCGTAGAAAGAGTCTGTGTTGTTCTCAAACCTATTAAACAGGCCTCCCAAGAACCCAGAGTTCTCTAAAGTGCCCAAAAATCTTTTTATCCATGTAAACACATAAATTTTCTCATTCTTTAAAAAATTTCTTTAATTTAATAAAAGAAAAAAAAACGATTAACTATATTCATAGGGATTACGATTACGTTTTATTATAGCGATAACGGTTATTAATCCTCCGACTATAGAAATTAGAGTAATAATTCCTAAGGGCGAGGTCAAGAATGAAATGATGTCTTGCTTGGGCTCTGTATCATTATCTCCTTTTTTTTTATCTTGTTCATCTTTTAACTCTTCACTAAAAGATGTATCTTTCCGTAAGCTTAGCTCAGAATACCATATATTTCCTAATGAATCATTCGCATAGATCCGAAGGATAATCATACCATTGCCGAATCTCTCCCAAACATTTTGGTCAATAAACCCGTTCCATGTGTGATTTCCCGATGTATATGAGCCGTTATACATCATATACCATCGTCCGGAAATTCCGCTCCCGTCCGTAAAAGACATCGTAAAATTGGCTGCGTTAGGAGCCATCTTACCGTATAATGAATTATTATCAGGTTTAGAAATGACGATAATCGG
>CAZVTX010000335.1:0-3951 GCA_964629395.1 uncultured archaeon | reverse complement strand
CTTATGAAGTATTTGAATTAGATCTTCATGATATTAAGTAGATCTTTTTATTATTCAAGGCCGAATAATCTATAAAAGGCGTTATATTATGGCTTTAGATCTTGAAACACCATGGGTCGAGAAATATCGACCAAAAACTTTTGATGATATTGTTAGCCAGAATGTGGCAATTTCAAATTTAAAAAAATTCGTTAACAGTGGTAATATGCCGCATATGATTTTTAGCGGGCCAGCAGGAACAGGAAAAACTAGTACCGCCTTAATAGTTGCCCGTAGTTTGATAAAGGAGGAGCATTATTATCGTAATATCTTAGAGTTAAATGCATCTGATACTGTAAGAATGGATTATGTAAGAACGGTATTAAAAGACTTTACGAATCAATCGATGAATTTTGGAGGAAGTGAGCTAAAAATAGTTATTTTGGATGAAGCGGATAATATACCCACACAAGTTCAGCAAGCTTTAAGACGAATTATTGAAATTACGTCTAATAGAGTTAAATTTATATTAATGTGCAATTATATAGATAAAATTATTGACCCCATTGTTTCCAGATGTGCTGTATTTAGGTTTGTTGATCTTCCAAAGGAAAAAATAATAGAACGGTTAAGATATATTGCTTCTCAAGAAAAATTAAAAATTCCAAAAAATAAAGAAAAAGAATTTTATGAGACTTTATATTTTATTTCGGGTGGAGATTTAAGAAAAGCAATTAATACAATGCAAATGTCGGTTGCTCTTGAATTACTAACTACAAATAATTTAGATATAAATGAAATATTAAGAATTTCTGGATTTATTGATAAACCTACTATTGGAAAATTAAAAAAGATCTTAGTTAATGGTAATTTTGTAGAAGCTTTAGAGATTCTAAAATCAATTGAATATTTAGACAGCAGAAATTTCCTTAGGCAATTACTGAATATAATTACCAGTTTTAATTTTGATCAAAAACAATTTGGGAGAATTTTAGCGTATATTGGAGATATTGATTATCGAATAAGTCAAGGATCCGATGAATTGATTCAATTGGGTGCCATGATTGCAAAAGTAGTTTCGGAAATAAAAGCAATGAGAGAGGAGGTGTCTACATAAATATGTCATCAGAATCCCCTATTTGGCGGATTAAATATATGCCAAATACATTAAATGAAATCTGCGGAAGAGATGATATAAAAAAAAGGTTAAAAACGATTATCTCCGAACAAAATTTTCCTCATCTTCTCTTTATGGGTGCTGAAGGTATAGGTAAAACCACAATTGCATATCTTTTTTCAAAAGAATTCTTAGGTCATCATTTTGATGCAAATTTTAAAATTATATATGCTGATGTTCCTCTTACAGAGGAAGAAAGACGTCAAGCAAGATCTAAATCATATATTTCAACAAATAAAATTGGTAGTTCAGCGGGAAAAACATTTACCGCACCTGCCTTTATTCAAATTAAAGTTAAACCATTTGTTCAATTAAAGGCAATCGGCGATGCTCCTTTTAAAATTTTAGTTGTTAAAAATTTCCATATTCTGGAAAATCAACAGCAAGGATTTCGTAGATTGATGGAAACTTATGGTAATAATTGTCGGATGATATTAATAACTACAAGAATTTCACGAATAATTGATCCTATTTTAAGTAGATGTCAAATATTTTTAATTTCACAAGCAGAATTTAAAGCATTTAAGGATTTAATACTAAATATATGCGAAAAAGAATCATTGAACATTGAAGATAAAGCTTTAAAGATTCTATATAAAGCATCCTACGGAAAAATAGGCGATGCAATAGATTTACTTCAATTATGCAGTATATCTTCCGATGATATAACGCTAAAAGCGCTATACGAGAATATACAGATTTATAGAACTGATTTAATTAAGAGTCTTTTAATGTTATGTCTTAAGGGAAATTTTAACAAAGCGAGGGAACTTGCCAGAAAAATTTATTCAAATTATAAGTATTCTGCTCAAGATTTATTTGTTCTTATTTTAAAGGAGATAGAAAAATTTCCGCTTAGCAGATATGCAAAAATTCAGTTAATTAATTTTATAGCAGATTCTGATTTTAGAGCCATTGATGGTAGAGATGACGATATTCAAATCTCTGCATTATTATCGAAAATATGTTTATTTTCAGAATATCTCTGAGGTGTAATAGATTTGTCAAGTACAAAAAGAAATGATATACCATGGGTTGAGAAATACCGTCCAAAAAGTATAAAGGAAATGGCTTTACCTGTAGCGAAAGTTAACGGTCAAAGAGTGGATTTAGCTAAAGAATTAACTGAGTTTATTAATAATTTTTTCAGAATTATTGAAGATATTAATCAAAAAAATAGAAAAATACGTGCTTATAATAGAACCGCCCCTCCAAATAAACAAAAAGAAGAATTAAAAGTCCCTTCCGATAAAGCAGCAGTATTATTAGAGGGCCCTCCGGGAATCGGAAAGACTTCAATAGTTTATGCTCTGGCAAATGATCTAAATTTAAAAGTTATTGAGACAAATGCTTCAGATACAAGAACCAGAGAAGCTTTAGAAAATCGTTTAAAAGAATCCACTAAATCCAGAGATATTATGGATTTTTTACAAAAACCCCATAGAAGATTAATATTAATTGATGAAGTTGACGGGATTTATGGACAAAAAGATAGAGGTGCAGTTCCTGCAATTATAGAGCTTATTGAAAATACACAATTCCCTATTATAATGTGTGCAAATGAATATAAACAGAACTTGCAACCATTATATAAGAAAGTGAAGAAATTTGAAGTTCACCCGCTCCCAAAATCAGAAATTAAAAAAATTATTAAAAATATCTTAAAAAAAGAAAATATAACGGTTCTTAATGATGAAGATTTAGATGTTATTATTGAAAAAAATAATGGAGATTTAAGAGCAGTTATAAACGATTTGCAAGGGATTAGCCAAGGGAGTATAGAAAGTAATATCTCTTTATTATCTCAACTTAGAAGAGATAGCACCGAAGAAATATTTAATTTAATACGACATCTATTTCAAGAGGCATCAACCTTGGAAGAAGCAAGACTTATTACGGACAAATCTGATGTAGATTACAATTTTTTATATAAATGGATTGCAGAAAACATCCCAAATTTCTTTACTGCAAATGAAGATCTTGCAAATGCTTATGAAAATTTATCAATTGCCGATGAAATATACGGAAGGATTCAAAAAAATCAATATTGGGGATTATTATCTTATTTTTATGACCTTTTTGCAGGAGGAGTGGTATTATCAAGAAAATTAAGTCCAAAAACCAAAGGTTTCAGAAAAATATCTTTTCCGCGATTTATTACCTCAAAATCATTAACAAGTGCGGAAGTAAGTTTAATTGAAAAAATCTTAGAGAAATATTCCGTATCTCCAAATGAAATTATTAAGGATTTTTTACCTTTTTTAAAAATATTTTGTAGTAAGTCAAGAAAAAATCTAATCAATGTTAGTAATTGGTTAGAGTTGGATGCCAGAGAGAAGAAAATATTAAGTAAAAGCTAATCAAAAATGAGTAAATCCTTTTGCTAATCTCTTTTTTTATCATTTAAAAAAATTGAAATTTTATTAATCTTTAACCTAAATAAATTAATTTAATACAATTTTTATTATATTAATTATTGATTTTTAATTAAATTTTTATTATCTTGATTGTATTTAAGGATTTAACCTACCCGAAAATTTAAATTTAGATTATAAACAACCTATATTTAAAAAAATATATTAAAAAATAAAAATGTCAGAACAAAGTTTAGTAGAAAAAGAATCGGTTATAAGTGCAAAATCTCAAAGAACCATACAAATTGCGGGAGCGGCTATTTTTGGGGCATTATCATTTGTATTATCAATGTTTATAGTCCCATATCTGCCAAGAACACACGAAGGAATCGCCTATTTCGATCCGGTATCAATTGTTTGGATGACCTGCTTCCTAATTTT
>CAZVTX010000334.1:0-3963 GCA_964629395.1 uncultured archaeon | reverse complement strand
GGATTTAATCATATTTCTTATTTTTTCAGGGCCATCCGAACCTTCATATTGTGAATAATTATTAAGAATTACCGTTCTTACACCCTTTTTATTCTTCCAATCACTTAACGGTTTTACTGCATTAACGAAATCAGAATTATCAGATGTAATAATAATCATTTCTATGTTTGGATCATAATATTGTTTTAATAGTTGGCTATAATTAATTTTTGGTAATAAAGATAAATCAATCTCCGGTTGTTCGGTATTTATTTCTATTTTTTGTGAACCTGAATTATAAAAAATCCTTTCAAAATGGGCTATACCGAGATTAAAATAAGGAATAATAATTATACTAATGAAAAAGATTGAGCAATATTTTAAGCTTAATCGTTTCATAAATATATCATAAATTTAATATCGTCAAGCAATATATTTATTTTACCTTTTAATTAAAATAGATTTTTAAAATTAGAATTTATTTATTATTAAAAAAAAGGAATTAATTAATTATGGTTAATAGATATAATTACTGCCCTCATTGCGGGAAAAAAATTGTTTTTAGGATTGAAAATGGTGATATAAATCGGGAAATTTTCCCCGCACCGGCATATATTATTCATAAAGATGATTCTTGCAATAAATTATCTACTTTTTACTTTGATAGTCTATTAAGAGTTTCTTATAAAGAGCTTGATAAAAAACCAGGTGGAATCAAGACGATAGACGCACATACAAACGAATAATACAAAATTATTAAAAATTGGAAAGTATAGATAATTTTTATTATTTTTCTTTATTATGAAAATGAAATAATAGGAAAATTTTATTTTTTTAATAAATTAATAAAGTCATAAGTGATTTTTTCCTTCATCAATAATTAAAGTTAATTTACAAATGGAAGATAAATTAGAAAAGATTCCCGGAATTGGAAAAACAACAGCAGATAGGATGAGATCCGCCGGAATTAAATCGATAGAGCAATTAGCTAATATGAAATTAGACGATTTGCTTAAAGTTAAAGGTATTGGAAAGGCAACTGCAGAAAAATATTTAAAAAGTGCAAAAGAATATCTTGGAAAAATAAAGAAAGAGACAAAAATAAAAGAAGAAAAAAAGTCTAAAGAAACTAAAGAAAAAATTCATGAAGAGAAAGAGAAAAGAACGGAAAAAGAGGTTAAAACTAAGGAGGTAAAACCTAAAAAACCGCAAAGAACAGAGAAAATTTCAGTTAAAGATATTAAAGAACTAATAAAAGTTCAGGCTAATTGCAATATCGGGCTGGTAGGGCATGTAGATCACGGAATTTTTTAAAGGATTCCTTTAAAACCGTATAGACGACACTTGTAAAAGCCCTTACCGGCGATTGGACGGATCGTCATTCTGAGGAGCAAGAACGCGGTATTTCAATAAAGTTGGGATACTCTAACGCTACGATATTATATTGCCCTAAATGTGATCGTTATTTAACAAAATATATGGCAGACCAAGAAAGGAAAAAAGGGCAACCAAGGTTTACCTGTTCCCAATGCGGTGGTCCTTTAGAATTTAAGCGAAATATTTCTTTCGTAGATTCGCCTGGTCATGAGATTTTAATGGCGACCATGCTTAGCGGTGCGTCAATTATGGATGGTGCTTGCTTATTAATTGCCGCTGATGAGGATTGCCCGCAACCGCAAACAAGAGAACATTTAGCTGCTTTAGAAATTGCCGGGATTAAAAGAATTATTATTATTCAAAATAAAATTGATGCGGTATCGAAAGAACAAGTTTTAGAAAACTATCGGCAAATAAAGGAATTTGTAAAGGGTTCTATTGCCGAAAATGCACCGATTATTCCTGTATCCGCTATTTTTGGGGCAAATATTGATTTAGTTGTTAGAGCATTTGAAGAATTTATACCTTCTCCTAAACGGGATGAAAATGAAGATTTTATGTTTTTAATTGCAAGATCTTTTGATATAAATAAACCCGGAAGAGAAATTGAGGAATTAAAAGGTGGAGTCATTGGAGGCTCAGTTTTGAAAGGAAAAATTACAATTGGAGAAGAAATTGAGATTAGACCTGGTATTAGGACAAAAATGGGATATACACCTCTAAAAACAACTGTAGTCAGTATAAGCCAAGGGCGAAATATGTTAAAAGAAGCACATCCTGGAGGTTTAATAGGTTTAGGAACAAAATTGGATCCAGCTTTAACAAAGGGAGATTCTCTTATTGGCAATTTAGTAGGAAGGCCTAATACATTACCGGATGTTTTAGATGAGGTAACTTTGGAAGTGCATTTATTAGATAGGGTTATCGGTACAGAAGAAATGATAAAAGTTCATGAATTAAAACATAATGAACGATTGCTATTAGTCGTAGGAACAGAAAAAACTGCGGGAATCGTAACTAAAATCTTAAAAGATAGATATGTTATTAAATTAAATCCTCCAATATGCGTTCCAGATGATTTTATTTTCGCAATTTCCCGTATTATAAATAGAAGATATAGATTAATTGGTTATGGATTACGTGTAAAACGTTAGGTTGAATAAGAGATAAATACTTCTTTAATTTTTCCTTTAACCAGCAATAAATTTGGATCTACTTGATTAAATATTTTTTTTAACTCATCAATAACTAATTGTTCTACTTCTGAATTAGTTTTCTTTTTTAATTTTAATTGGGTTCCGTACAAAACAAGAAATTCCTCAATCTTCCCTAAGAAATGCAATATTATTTCTATTTCACATTCACAAGTTAAATCTTGTTCATTTTTAATTTCATTATATTCATAGAAAATTTCATTCATAACACGTCGATCTAAAAAATTTATAAAATTCTCAATTTTATCGACAGTGATTACGATCAAATTTAATTACACTTTTCTTTTTTTAAAAATATGATTCAAGGTAATTCCAATTAATATTAGAGAAATATTTATACAAGTGAAAATCACTAACCAAATAGGAAAATGAATTATATTAGTAACCACATAATTTACATCAACATAAGCACTTACAGAACTAGTTTTGACAATTTTATCATTCTGATACACTTTTATGCTAAAATTTCCACCAGGAACATTTTCTATAGATATTTCTCCATTTTCATCTGTAATTGCAGGAGCAATAGGTTGCACCTTGCTCTTAGACATATAGGTCCCATATAATATTCCCGAATAATATATTTCAACTTTTAAACCTTCAATAGGCATGTTAATATTGTCAGTTATTATTATTCTCAAATCTTCAGTAGTTCGATATCTCATTAAAATAGGGCATACCTCATCTTTAATTAAATAAGGTAAGAAAATTTTGATACCTCTGGTTTTAGTAGCATTTTTAGTAAATACTAAACTATTCCGGCTAACTTCAGATATTTCTGTTATATTTGTATCAAAATACGCCGTTGACCTATCAAACTGAGTTCGATTTCCAATTATTTGACTTGAAGCAAGACTTCGATCTATAATATACATATATTTTAAATAAAGATGAGAAGGTCCTGAAATAATTGATGGGAAATAAATGCGTTCTCTTATATTTCTATTCATAACAAGCCTATCTATTGCCCACATATTTTCTGTAGCTTCTTTTAGTTCAATTGTAAAATCTGCCGTAAAATTCAGGTAAAATGAATTATCAGCTGCGGTTATATCAAAATCAGTACTTATAGAGTTATCGGGATTTAAATAGTTATTAAATTTATTACTTGAAATGAATTGATTATTTAATTTTAATTTAAAGTCTTTTAATAATTCCCGATCATCCAAAAGAACGGTTAAATTTAAATCAACGTTATCAGCAATTATTAAATATTTTTCATATTCAGCAAAATTTACCCATGTTGAAGTATTGAATGTTTTACCCTCAACTTCAAATTTATAATTGAACTTAGGAGTTACTGTTTTTACTTTATCATCTAAAAAATTTACAGTTTTATATTGAAAAAGTTCCCAATTTTTTATGGTAATATTATAATCCCATATTAAATACA
>CAZVTX010000333.1:0-4001 GCA_964629395.1 uncultured archaeon | reverse complement strand
GGTAAAAAAGATGAGAATGGTGTTGAGATCCCTCATGCTCATCCAAATGCAAGATATACTATAAGAATTGAAGAATTAGCTAATGCAGATATAAATTTACATTCTTCGGAGGGTGTTCCCGTTGATGGAATTTTTTATGGCGGTAGAGATAGTGATACAATGCCTCCGGTTGTAGAGAGTCTTAATTGGGAGCATGGCGTTTTTTTAGGTGCTACAATAGAATCTGAAACAACATCCGCAACCTTAGGTAAGGAAGGCGTAAGAAAAGCTAATCCTATGGCTAATTTAGATTTCATGGTTATCCCTTTAAGTAAATATATTGATAATCATAGAAAGTTCGGAAATAGCCTAAAGATATGCCCCAAAGTATTTGCAATGAATTATTTTCTTAAAGGAGAAGATGGAAAATATCTTAACGGAATGCTTGATAAATTAATATGGGTTATGTGGGCTGAGGGTCGATCCCATAATGAATATGATGCAATAAAAACGCCGATTGGTTATATTCCTAAATTCGAAGATTTAAAAGTACTTTTTAAGGAATATCTTAATAAAAATTATACCAAAAAAGAATATATTGCTCAATTTTCTATAAGAATAAAATATCTCCTGGAAAAATTGAATCGCGCTGAAAATATGTTTAAAAAGGAAAAAGATATGCCCGAATTCTTCTGGAACATATTAGAGTCTCAACGAAAAGAATTAATTCAATTAAAAGAAAAGTATAATGAAGAAATAATTAATCCTTTTGATTTAAGTTAAATTTTAATTTTTTATTCTCTCTTGTTTTATTTCTAAAATTTTGTCCTAATGTATGCAATAAAAAAGCGTGAATCATCAAAACATTTAAATATTTGTTTTAATAAACTAAAGATCGAAAATCTAAAAGAAATTTAATTAAAACCTCTATAAACATAATAGGAGGTTTTAAAAAAATGTCTCAACTCGGAAGAGTTGTAATAAAAAAAAAATATAAAAGAAAAAAATGGGAAGAGTTCTATGATTACGATGATACAGATCTTAAAGAGAAAAAGAGCCGGTACGATGATTATGAGGAATATGATTACGAAGAAGATTATGACGATGAATATTATGATGATTACTTAGATTACGGTGAAAAATATTCATCATACGAAGAATTTCTCGACTACTATTAAAACTTTTATTTTTTCTTTTATATCAGTCGAGAAATAAATTAAAATAGCAGATGTCCGCATCTTTTACAACGCTTATCCTTACTGGAATTGATTGCTGAACATGAAGGACAGAATACCACGGTTATCTCCTGAGTTCGATTTTGTTTTCCTAAAGTATTATTTAGATTATTAGATTGTGTACTTATTTTTCTCGTTAAAGGAGGAGCTTGCACTATATTTGACTGATTATTCGGTTGCATCCCGTTTAAATTTAAAGGAATTGGCTGTAGGTCAAGATTCTTCTCATTTAATTTTTTAGTTTGACTGATTGGTCTTGATGGAATCCGAAATTCAATATCCCATAAATCAGAATCAGCAATCTCTTTTTCATTAAAAGTTATTTGTTCTGAAATATCTTCATATTCATCAGCAGGAATTTCTAAAGGATCATTTTCTTGGATTATTTGAGGTTTACGCTTTTCCTCTAACATTCGAAGATATGCGGTTAAATCAATCCTCTTAGGTTCTGCTTCTATGGTTGGCGCCTTACCTGTTTGAACTATTTCCACAAATTCAGGATCTAATTTAACTAAATTAAAACAATTATGGCATCTAAAAACATAAGGAATACCTATTGATGTTGTTTTTGCCCAATGAGCCCAACAAGACATATGTGCTATTGTGTCGCAATTAGGGCATTGAACTACGGTTTTATCATCTTTTTTAAAGCATATCGAACAGGTTTCGGATGTGATTAAAATTTTCGGATCATCGGCTAAGTTAATAAAAAATTTCTCATTATCGGGTGTTATTATACTCGCAGATTTGGTCCCTATAAATGATTCCTGTCGAATTATTTTTTTTTCTGCCAATCTAAGAAGGGTATCCTGTAGTTGAGCTGCAGTTTTAATTTCATGGATATCTCCTCCGCATTTATTTGCAATCTGCTTTAATTTAAGATCCTCCTCATAATCATTGGTCCCTATTCTTAAAATATCGATAAAAAGCGGAATATCCTTTACTTTGTCAAGTAAATCATTTAATACGGGTATATAGGTATTTGGTATTTTTAAAGAACCTTTATCCGTAAAAATTATGAGTCTAAAAACTTTATCCGAAATTTTTTTATAAACATCTATAACAAATGTCGCAGCTACAAATATTCCTCCGGCAATATTCGCTCTAACAATTTTACTTTCATATTCTTTTAATAACTTAATTAAATTCTTAAATTCAAAAGTAAAATCTTCTAAATAAACTGGACCAGAATCTTGAAATAGTATTAAATTGAATCTGTCCGAAAAATCAATCGATTGCTTTTTTTCTGCAAAAGCAGGAAGCATTTTATATAAAAGTTTAAATTTGAATATCTTCGGTGTCAATCCGATAAAAAGGATCGTGTCTTCACTTCTCGTATTAACCATCGTTAATATTCACGGTAAGGGTTTGGAAAAATTTATAATTGTATTATTTAGATAAAAATAATTAATTTTATATTTTCCTAATTAAATAAAATCATCGAGAGGAAAATTACAATACGGACAAACTCTATATTCGTTAGTAGTTATTTTTGAGCAATTCGGACACCAAACGATCTTTAATTCATCATCAGATTTAGGAACGAATATATCACCATCGTCCGCTGATTTTATGGATTCTTTTGTAATTTCATCATCCTCAAATTCTATGGTAAGATCTTCATAATTTAAATCCGATAAAGCTAATGGATCTTCAGCCTGAATTATTTTTGGCCCCTCTTTACTTTCAAGATTTTCTAAATAAGTTTGCAAATCTAATACCTTTACTTTAGATGCCTCAATTAAATGTTCTTCTCCTGCTTGAACTGCTGCCACATAATCTCTATTTAAAATTAATAAATTATAACATTTAAAGCACCTAAATACATTTTGAATCCCTATATTTGAAAATTTTGCCCATTGAGCCCAGCATTTTTTATGTGCAATTGAATCACATCGAGGACATTGCATTAAATCTAAATCATCTTTTTTAAAGCAAATTGAACATGTATCTTGTTCTAAAATGGGAATAGGATCTTCCGCAAGATTTTCAAAAAATAATCTCGTAGATTCAGGAATATCTTCGCTACTGTCCTCTATAAGCCATTTTGTAGTGATTTCTTTCTTATTAGCAAGTTTGTCTAAAACTTCCGGCAACTCCTTTACATCATTTATCTCATAAATGTCGCCTCCGGTTCTACGGCAAAGTCTCATTAATTTTAAATCCTCTCTTGGATCATCAATCCCAATTCGAATAACATCCATAAAAAAAGGTAAATCAACAACTTGATCAATTAAACCTTCCAATGCAGGAATATAACTCTCCGGAATTTTTAATGATCCTGAATCCGTAAAAACGATTAGTCTAAAGCATTTTTCTGAAATTCGCTTGAATACATCAATAATAAAAGTAATTGCAACAAAAATTCCTCCTGCTACATTAGCTTTAACTAAAGCAGGCTCAACAGACTTTAAAATAAGCATTACGTGTTCGATATTTAGTGTAAAATCTTCTAAATAATTTGGACCTAATTCTTCAAATAAAATAATGTTAAATCTATCACTGGGATCCAAAGATTTTTTCTTTTTTAGGAATTTCTCTAAAGCATCATAGAAATAATTCATTTTAGTAATCCCTGGTGTAAGTGCATTGAAAATTAATGTATCTTCTGAGCGAACTTTTTCCATATTATATTTTCACTAATAAAATTTTAGTTTTAATTATAAAATCTTTAAATTTACTAAATAATTTTTTCTTTTGTGAAAAAAAGATGGTTTAAAATTAATATCAAATTAATCGAACATTTTTTCTAAGTCTTTAGAGAAATCTTTAATTTCTCTGATTATT
>CAZVTX010000332.1:0-4083 GCA_964629395.1 uncultured archaeon | reverse complement strand
GATCGCATTAAATTTTAAATTTTTTAAGGAATTCTATTTTATAGAAAAAATATTATTTCATTAATACTATGAAAATTAGAATAACGGCTCCTTGTCGAATTCATTTATCCTTAATAGATGAAAACGGTTATACCGGGCGCGTAGATGGCGGGATTGGTCTTATGTTAGATCGCCCTAATGTAGTGCTTGAAGCTTCTAATTCAGCAAGAGAATTCCAGATAGAAGCCCATCGTTATTATAGAGAATCAATAGAAGTCATAAATGAAAAAGCTTCTAAAATTTTTAAAGCGTTTAATATATCAAATAAAAATTTTCATTTTAATCTTATTAGATATTATCCGAGCCATGTAGGTTTAGGTTCTAAAACACAATTATCCTTAGCTATTGCAACGGCAATTACTAAACTCGAAAATATAAATGTTTCTACAGAAGCACTTACAAAATTGGTGGAAAGGGGTGGCACCTCCGGAATTGGTTGGCGTGGTTTTGAGACCGGTGGATTTATAGTTGATGGAGGTCATGATTTCGGAAAAGGAAAAGAAAAGGAAGATTTTCTTCCATCTTCAGCTTCTACAAAAGCTAATCCTGCTATAACTCTCTTTAGATTTGATATTCCTGAGCATTGGAGATTTGTATTAGTAATCCCAAATGTTAAAAAAGGCGCATATGGCGATGAAGAAATAAGTATTTTTAAGAAATATGCACCTATTCCACGGGAAGAAGTTAATGAAGTTTCACATCAAATATTAATGAAAATGATACCGGGAATTTTAAAGCGTGATTTAAAGTGTTTTGGAGAAGGTCTGAAAAGAATTCAAAGTATAGGTTTTAAAAGAATTGAAATCAGCCTCCAACATGATATTGTTAGAGATTTATTAAATTTTTTCGAGGAACAAGAAGTAAAAGCATACGGAATGTCATCTTTTGGACCAAGTGTAATCGGAATTACCGAGAATGATAATGATGCTATAAAGCTGCAAAAAGCTGTAGAAAAATTTATAAAACCATTCGGCGGACATACTTATGTCTGCAAGCCTAACAATACAGGAGCAAAAATAGAATTTTTTGATTAGAATAGAGAGATTTATCAATGAGTAATGAAAATATTTATTTTGCAAAAGATTTAAGTGAAAGAGAGAGGGCTTGTTTTGAAGCAGGAATAAAGTTAGGAGCACTCTATCATATTTTATGCGGAATACCAATTTCTACTAATAATTCCATAATAAATGCAGTCGAGAAAGGAATTGAAGCAGCAATTTCTTGTCAACCTTATGTAAAAAAGGTAAAAGTATCATTAAAAAAAGAAGAGATAAGGGGAAATAAATCAAATGAATTTGATTATGATGAGATTACAGGAAAGATTATTAGAGCTAATCTAATAATTGAGTATAAAGCAACAAAAATAATTGCTAAAATCGATTGGAAGGAAGATTTAGAATATCCTTTAATGTATATTGAAAAAATAGAATCATTAAAATAAGGAATTAAATATTAAAATAAGATTTTATAATCCTAATTGCTTTTAGTGCATATTCATTTCGACCGAATCGTTCGATTTCATTTATATAATATTTTATAAGATTAAGCTTTTCTTCATAATTCTTTTTATCATTTTTTAATTCGGCAATTTTAACTCTCGTAGCCAGAATAATAGCTTCTAAAGCTAAATTTTCCGCCCTATTAAATATCTTATATGATTCTTTAAATTTTTTAGAAGATAAAACCTTTAATTTAAACTCTGAACGTTTAATTTTTCCAAAATCATCTTTTATTACAGAAATTTTTTCATCAATGGCTTTGCAAAATAAAACGCCCCATGAATTTTTGAGATATGGAAGCGTGATATCAATTAAATGATTGCTATCAGAATCTTTTGAAAGAAATGTAAAATTCTTGAATAAGTATTCAGGAAAACCACGCTCTATTTTAAAGACTTTCGATTCCTCAGGATTTATTTTTACATTATTATTATGATCTTCTTGATTTTCATCATTCTCATCTTTAAAATACATTTTTAAAGCGGCAAAAGCGTATAAATCAATTCTATCGACGAAATTTATAGTAATCAAACCCATTGTTTTCAAAATTTCATAAGTATTAGTTTTATGGAATGGTTTTATAGAGATTAGATCATTTTCCAATAATCTTATACCCATACAAGAAGCATTGGGTATTATAGCTCCTGTATCATACTTTTTAAGGAAACCAGTTGCAATTATTTCATAAAGGTTATCTTTCTTTAAACTATAAGATTTTGGATTAAATTCTAATTCAAGCATACTAGAAATATGATTGAAGATTTAATATTTAAATCTTTATATATAGAGGAAAAAAATAAGGAATTAAATTTTATAATCAAACTTCTCTACTTTTGGACGTTCATATAATTTTGGATATATAGACCCAGGAATTGGAGGGCTACTATTATATACCTCCTCTATATCAATAATCCCTAATTTAATACCTCTAAACCTTTTAAATCCTTTAAAAATACCCTTAGCTAATTGATTTGCTAAATCAAGATTCATTGCTATAACCGCAACAGGTTTATTAATAGGGATTCTTTCAATCTCCTGTTTAGGTCCTGAAGTTGGAAAAATTAAACGATTATAATCAGCAGCTTGTAATTGAATTAGAGGGATGATAACGGGAAATGAATCTTCTGGATCCATATAAGCAAGGAATTTAGGATTAATTGGTCCTTTAAACAATTTATATCCATCAACGGTTAATCTTCTTTCATTAAGACCCCTTTTTGCACCGCCTTTTCCAATTAACGCTTTTAAGACCCCTATTACAACGCCTCCTAATGGAAGGTTTTTTATAGGAGATGCTTTAATTACATTACAATAATATGCTTTATAAACACTCATATAGGTCATATATCGCATAAGCTGTGATTTATTAAATATTTCTAAATCTTCACCTTCAGTTTCAATATGATCAAATTCCGCTTTAACCTGTAAATAACGATAAGGCATCTCTGCACTCATAAAAATTGCTCCTACTTTTTTATTTTTTACAATGTATTCCTTGCTTAAACCTCGGCAAAATTCACCAAGTACAATTTGATTATTTGATTTCGCACGATTACTCGTTAATATTGTTAAATGTGGCCAACCTTTATCATCAACAGTAGAAATAAGTTTCATCATAATGTCAGGCTGAGTAAAATCCACGGCAACATCCGTTAATTTATCCTCCCAGGATTTAATTTTTTTCATTTTTACCAATATTTTCACCAATTTTTAAAATATTTATTTTAATTAATTATCGATTAAGAATTTATTAACATGAAGGAAGTTTTGATTTTTCCAATTTAATAGATTCATCTTCTGAATCTTCTCTTTTAGTCATCCCGGACCATTTTGGATTTTTTACTCCAGCATCAATGGCAATCTTGAGAAAATGTTCCATTTCTTCTTTTCTCATCAAAGGCACATCTTTTAAGGGCCATTCTAAACCTAAACGTTCATATTTAGAAGTGCATAAATTATTAAAGGCAAGAAGATCCCATCTTTCCGGGATATTATTTAATTCATTCACGATAAATTCCGCAATACCCTTAATATTTTCATCGGTGGCTGTATAGCCGGGAATTATAGGGGTTCTTATCCACATTTTTTTTCCGTTTGCTTTCACATATTCTGCTAACCATCTTGCATTATTTAAAATCAATTCGTTTGGAACACCTGTATATTCCTTATGCTTTTCGGAATCTATAACTTTTAAATCTAATAATATTAAATCAACGTAAGGTAATAATTTCTCATAGATTTCTTTTGAAGCATAACCGCAAGTGTCTAATGCAGTAGAGATCCCGTTTTCTTTACATATTTTTAAAAACTCTAATACAAATTCATGTTGCATCGTAGGTTCTCCACCAGATACCGTAATTCCCCCTCCAGATTTTGAATAATAAACTCGATCTTTATCAATTTCTTCAAAAAGATCTTCTAAAGTCCACCATTTACCGTACATATTCAATGCTGTACTGGGACATTCTTCAACGCATCGACCGCAGCTAACACATTTTTCCCTATTTATATGTATTCCATCTTTATCAAAAGTTAATGCTCCTTG
>CAZVTX010000331.1:0-4101 GCA_964629395.1 uncultured archaeon | reverse complement strand
CTTAGCCTCAGAGCAAAACCACGCCTCTGCCTCATATTCTTTTTTAGATACTTCACCTCCTTCATAAGTTGTAATCATACTTGTATCAAAATGCTTCATTGTTCTAATTGCAGCTCTATATGCTAATCTTGGATCGAGATCTGCTATTAAAAATGCCCTTGCATCATTAGGTAACGATTGAATCGCTAATTGACAATCTTCAATTGTAGACATGCTTGAACATACTAAAGGACATTTTATTTGAACTTCTTTTTTTCTTATATATAAAGTATGTTGCTCTCCTGAAGCATCTTTATAAATAACCGTGCCTCCTATACTTGAAATCCCGCATTCTTTTGGTTCTAAATAAAAATCTACACCACGGGAATTACCGGGTTCAATAACGGGTATTGTTATTAATGGTTGCTTTAATTTAAAACTGGATGGAGGATCTAGAAGAACTTTAACACTATGGATTGCCATATTTGTTTTATTTCTAACAACTACTTTAAAATGTAACTGCCCCCCTACAAAATCATATTCTCTTACAACTTCTACTCCATCTCCCGTTTGAAAATTTTTTAAATCTTCAACTTGTTGAGTAGGATACAAAGGCACAACGGGAACATCTTTAGTTATTAAAATCTTATTTTGAGAATCAATTTTACCGAGAATTTTTCCTTGGCTAATCATTTGAGCAAGTTGATCTTCAACTGTTCCGATGGTAATACCTATTCTCTCTGCAATTGTTCTCAAAGAAATTTTCTCATATGCTCTTGCAAATTCTTTTAGCTTTTCTTCTAAATATTCTTTAGTTATAAATTCTCGCTTTTGTGTAAAAATTCCTTGTATCTTTCCGCTTTTTATCATCTCATGAAGCATTCTCCTAGCTAATTCTAATGCTACTTTTAAATTATTTGCCAAATCAGTTAGCTTAAAAATACCGTATTTTTTCGCATATTCGTTAATTTCATTATAAATTTGTTTCGTAGTAATAATTTGATTTGCACGATCTCCGAAATATGCTTGTAATTCATTATTTCTCATTAAATGAACGCATAAATCTTTAACTAAATTTAGAGCTAAATCAAAATGTTTGGAAATATCGGATAATTTGACGCGTCCTTTCTGATTAATATATTTAACAAATTGTTCTTTTAAATAATCTTCTGTATAAAATTTGCTAATATCATGTGCAAATTTCCCTTTAATCTTATAAAGATTAATTAAAAGAAGCAGTATCTTATGTGCAACTTTACGATTAACATCAAGCATCATTGCCAGATCTTCAAGTATTATAACACCCTCATCCTCAAATTTAGAACGAATTTTTTCTTTAATTTCAGGTGCAATATAATAAAATAAATCATTTTCTCTTTCAATTATTCCATCAATACGTTTTTCATCTATAAATCTATTAATTAGTTTAATTGATTGTTCCGTTGATATATGAAAAAAATTATTTATTGTTGAGATATTAGTTATTGAATCCCTTTTTAATAAGTCAAGAAAACATTTCGGACAAATCTCTTTTCCCGGAATATGCTTAAGTTTTTTATTGCAAATCTTAAATTCTTTTATTAAATTAAACCTCATGGCTTCCCTTAAGACCTGTTCCTTAACAGGGGATATTATACTGGGTGCTTTCTCCGAGGAGTTCCATGTACATTTTGAACATTTGAGAAAATATTGACCCGAACTATATTTATCTAATCTTAACAGATTCTCACATTCTGGACATATACTCTCTTCTAATATATTACATTTATAACCATTTTCTTTTGCCTCATTTCTATTATATGTAATATTATGTTTTTTACAAGTCCATTCTTCTGTAGTGGCAATATGATTAATACAAAAACTAGATTTACAGCGCTCACAGGTGAAAACAACCTTTTGACTATCACAGAATAAACATTTTGTCATGAATAATCTTTAATCCTTTTATTCTCTTTATATTTTTAATAAAAATTTTAAGATTTAAAACTTAATTAAGTCCAAATTTTAATTTTTCTATTAAATTGATTTATTCTAGCTTATTATTTTTTCGCATTTTAGTATCAATTTAAATTTCGTTTACAGGAAAAACATCAATTCTAAAGAAGCTTAAAATCATAATTATAATATTAAAAATGATTATTATAAATATCATGATATACATTATTTTATTACGTTTTTTCCCGTCAGATTTCAATATTTGGCTGGAACTTTGCTTAGCAATAGCAAAAGGAAATAAACCAATAAATGTGCCTAAAGAAAAATAAAATACGGTTAAAATTCCCTCAAAAAAACTATAACTTAATGAATATGTAAAACATTGAGTATAAATAAATAGTTCGAAAATACATGGTGGAAAACCCGCTAATATTCCAAAAAGAAATGGTGTTCTTTTTTTGTCCCAATTTAAATCCAATATTGTATCCTTATATTTTGAATGGGGTGCATATTCTTTTAATGTAATAAAGAAAAGTAAGCATATTGCTGCAAAAGTAGAAGAAAATGCTCCAAAAAAATTAATAGTATATGATTCGGGGACAATGCCAAAAAATCTCGGAATAAAGCTAATTAAAACCGTTATTAATGCCATTGTCATATTTGCAGTCATTAAACCTAATCCATATAATGAAAGAATAATTAAACTACTTTTTACATCTTTAGATATTCCAAATGACCAAAAGAAAAATATTGCTTTATCTTCACAAGGAATTGCAGTATGCAGCAATCCTAATAAAAATGCTGGTAATAAGATTATAAACCATTCTTGCATTATCTTATAAAAATTGATGATTTCTATATTTAATATTTTAATCGGGATAAATTAAATATTTCCAATTTTTAAAAATTTTTAATTATTTCTGGAGAAATTTTTTTTTCATAAAAAGCTTTACCAATGATCACTCCATAAACACCAATTTCTTTTAATTTTTTAAGATCATCAATATTTCTTACGCCTCCGGCGGCATAAATCGGAACATCAACGTTTTTTACCATTTTTTCAATATTTTTAAAATCAGGTCCCGTGAATGCACCATCTGCTTCTACAGATGAAAAAAGAATGTATCCCGCACCCATTTTAGAGATATACCTCCCAAAAGAAAATGGATCTTTATCTGTGCTTTCAGTCCAACCATGAGTAGCTATTTTTCCTTTTTTATAATCAAGTGCAATAATTATCCTTTCTGATCCAATTTTTTTACTCAATTCTTTAATTACATCAGGTTGATTTACTGCTAATGTTCCAATAATAATCCTATCAGCACCTAACCTGATTAATTCCATTGCTGTTTCTATTGATCTAATGCCGCCGCCAATCTGTATTTTTACTTTATCAGAAGCTTTAAGAATCATTTTTTTTAATAAATTTTTATTATTTTTCTGACCCCAAGCTCCGTCTAAATCTACAAAATGTAATCTTTCAACTCCAATATTCATCCAAAAATCTAATGCTTCAATAGGATCTTCAAAATAAACTTTTTCCGTTCCCTTTTTTCCTTTAAAAAGTCTTACACACTTTCCATTACTAATATCAATTGCAGGTACTATTTCTATAGAAATCACCTTAAAATTATTAGTCTAATTTTTTAAATAATACATAAATTGTCCCAATTATTAATAAAGTACTAAATATCATCGCTATCGGGATTTCTGCTAAAATATTTGTTGTTAATGAGATATCTAAAATAACAACATGGTTTTTAATATATAATTTATAAGATCTAAGAAGCCCTTGACCATTATACATCGCAAGAACTTTAATATATTCTGTAGGATATTTTCCGTCCAAATCTCCTTTATTTAATTCACACGTAATTGTAAGAAGAACGCGCCCATCTACTGTATAACCCTCATAAAGTTGTCCTTCTAATGCTTTCATATATTCTCCAACGGGAATAGGTAACCAAATTGGTGCAAAATTTGGATATATATAATCAGATTCATAATTAGAAGGGTCCTCATAAGCAAATTGAGATTGAGTAATACTCTTTGTATCCCAATTTTCATTTTCGGTCCAACGCCATACTTTATATTCTATTTTAAATGCACTTTCTTTTTCACCCGATTGGTTATTATAAATCTCTATTTCCTTTATATCTTCTATTTTCCATTTCATTCTCGTGTTTT
>CAZVTX010000330.1:0-4124 GCA_964629395.1 uncultured archaeon | reverse complement strand
CCATTTTATAAGAGATAATTTATGTGTTTTAGATAAAGAATTAAAAAGATTAAAAGAAAAATTCTCCAATCCTCCTATCTGAGGAGGAAAATTGCGAGTGATAAAAAGAATACTTAAATTCTTAATTAAACCATTAATAACAAAAGAGCTCATTATCCCTGAAATAATAAAATTAGTTAGATGAGTCCTAAAAATTCCTCAACCTTATTTTTAATTTTAGCAGCAAGCTTGGGGTCTATCCTACGTTTAATAAATTCCTTTATTAACATCAATCTGTAGTGATTTATTTTTGGCATCATTAGCCTTTTCGACAGTTCGCTTATTAGGTCATCTTCGTATATTTCTTTCAATTCTTTTACAATTTCGGCAGAAAGTTCAGCCTCCTTAATTAACCGGGATATATCCTGTTCTATTAAAATCATTTGTTCGTTTTCATCAAAAATTTCTAGAGCCTTTTTAATAATTTGTTCTTCAAATTTTAATTTTTCCTCCCATGGTGTTTGCAAAATGTTTTTCTGTGAGTCCATAATCAAAGCATCTTTCTCTTTTATTTTTAATTTATTATAGTCGGAAATATCTAAAAATTGTACATTCGCAGTTCCCCGATATTTTTCGGGTATTATTCGATCACCGATTTTATTTATTATTTCTTCATATTGTTCAAAACCATCGCTTTTAAGTATATATGTTGGATAATTGAAAATTTTTGCATGTATTAAATTAAATACTCCATATAGTCCAAAAAGATCGATAAATCGCATTAAATTAAATCGTCCTTTTTCTTTATCTTCTTTAGATATTGTTGGCGGTGCCACCATCATAATATCAATTTTTTCATAACCGCGGATGATCCCCTTTGTATCAACGAATACTATAAACGTATGCTCGCAGACTGCTCCCATCGGAACTTGAATCTTAAAAGTACCGAATTTCTTTTGACTAAATATCGCCTCGGGAACTTTAATATTTTTTTCAGTCTGACATACCGGGCAGCTAACGTTCAATTCTTTATATTGCTCCATAATAACACTTTTCTCATTAGAATTTAGAATTTGTAATTATAATAATATAATATTACAAACAAATTCTAAATAAAACTTTTGCTCTAAAAAATTTACTTTTTTAAAAAAAAATATTTAATATATAGTGAAATTAATTAATAATTAATTAAAATAATATGAATAAGTGTTAGCTTATGAAAAATGGCTTTAAAATTTTAATTTTCTTAATAATTATTCTCATCGGATCAATGTCCTTTTACTTTCTTGCTCCGCTAAGATTCATTGTTAATCTCGATCAAACATCACTTAATTTATTCTTTATTGGTGTTTTAGGATTTTTTTTAATTATGAATGTTATTATTCAAGAAGGAATTGGTAGAGACAAAGAATCTAAAAAGGTCATTAAAAAAGCTAAAGAAGTGGTCTAAAAATTTATCAAATATTTTTTTATAATATTGAATTTAACCAAGGAACTATTCGTTCAATTACTTCTGGTATATTCTCTTGAAGAATTAGATGAGATGCACCTTCTATAATCTCAAGACGTTTTTTCTCACAAGTTAGTCTATCAAATATCTCTTCCATATATTCAACTGAAAATAAATAATCTTCATCTCCATTTATTATCATAATTGGTGTTTTTATTTCTTCAATAGGTATTGCGGGAGAATCTCTCATTTGAGTAAGAATTGCTGTTGCAGTATATTTATCTGATAATAATGGGTCTTTCAAGAAGATATCTATTCTGTTTAATAATTCCTCTGTTTTAGCAAGTTTTTTAAAATCTAAATATAACCATACACTAACTTTCATTTTTGGTGCTATTTTTGCGACAAGCGGAACTAATGGTCTGAGAATTCTTAAAGCCAGATTCATTTTAATGATTTTTTTATAAGCTTTTTCATTGAATAATGCTGCATTGTGGCAAATTGCAGCTTTTAATCTGGGGTCATAAGCCGCGCAATAAAGTGCGGTAACGCCACCTAAACTTGAGCCCATGATGCCTACTCTTTCTCCATAATGATCTCTTACATAAGTATTTACATCATAGATATTTTGGCAGAAATTCTTTATTCTAAAATGTCCCCTAATACCCTCACTAATGCCGTGTCCCACTAAATCAGGTGCAACTACACGAAAACCTTTTTTCCATAGATTATAACAAAATTCTGCATAAAATCTGCTGTAAACTGCCGTACCATGTATGAAAATAATCGTTTTATCTCCCGATGATTCATTATCATAAATATTTAAATGAATTCTTTTATTTTCTGAAATAATATCGTCCTCTTTAATTATTTTCTCAATTTCTTTCGGATCTTCTTTTAAAACGTAATTATACCAATGAGTTCCGTATTCCAATTTCTTTTCGCTCATAAATATAACTCAGTTTAATTTTATAAAAATTTTATAAAATATTGCGTAATAAAATAATATTTTAAAGCTTTTATTTTTGAAGATTTAATTATTCTTTAAGAATTAATAAAAAATTTTTCTGGTGTTATTAGAAAAATGAAAGTAGAAATTTCACCTGAATTATCAAATTATATGTATGATGTTATTCAGAAGATTATAGATGAAGCAGGATGTAGAATGCCATGCAGCAAACAAGAAGCTAAAGCGGCAGAAATTATAAAGGATGAACTAACTAAAACATGTGATGAAGTTGAGATTGAGCCTTTTACATGCCATCCACGTGCTTTCTTAGGTTGGATTCGGCTCGATATTATCTTAGTGCTTTTATCGATTAGTATTTTTCTTTTAATCGGATTTTTTGCAGGAGATAATTTCCTCATTAAGATAATTCTTTCAACAATTTCTTTCGGATTATCGCTTTTAGCGTTTTTAATAATATGGAATGAGTTCTTTAATTATAGAGAATTTATCGATAAATTATTCAAAGAAAAGCCTTCACAGAATGTTGTCGGAAAAATTAAACCTAAAGGTGAACTGAAAAAAATTATTATATTTTCAGGACATCATGATAGTGCTTTACAATTCAATCTGCTTCGTTATTTAAAAGTCGGTTATACAATAATTATTATCTGGGGCATAGTTACTATGTATGTCTGGCTGTTCTTTTCTGGACTTTATTTTCTGCTAACAATCTTTAATCTCTCAAATTATGAATGGTTTTATCAGCAAACGATTATTCTTGTCATTCAAGGGGCAATTCCATTAATCGGACTTTTCTTTTTTGTATCTTCTGGAGAAAAAGCTAACAAAGTTCCCGGTGCTGTTGATAACTTAAGTGCAGTATCGATTGTTTTAGCATTAGGTAAATATCTTAAAGAAAATAAAGAAATTATTCCCGAAAATACAGAAATTAGGCTAATATCTTTTGGTTGCGAAGAAGCCGGATTGAGAGGCGCTTATAGATATGCTGCTGCTCATTTAGATGAGTTAAAAAAATATGATGCTGAAGTTTTCAATATGGATGGAATTCAATCCACAAAAATTCAATTTATTATTGAATATGAGCCAACAACAAGGACAAAGCATTCTGAAGAGGTTGTTAAAAAAATGCTGAAGGCTGCAGAAATAGTCGGAGAAAAGGCGAAACCTTTTGGCTCAACTTTTTTACAAAAATTAGTCGGACAAATCAGCGGAGGTACCGATGCAACCGCTTTTTCTAAAGCGGGAATAAAAGCCGCTAATATTTCGGCAATGGAATTCAAAAAATTTCCCAAATTTTACCATCAACCCTCGGATACATTAGATAAAATTGAGCGTGGGGCTTTGGAAATAACATTAAGAACCTGCATCGGTTATTTAATAATTTCAAAAGATGAAAAATAAAAAATATCTTTTTTTAACCTAAATTTTTTTATAATTTTGCTGCTAAATAATAAGTTCTTCTCTTGTTGGAAATGCTGAACTCCCGCCAACACCTTCAATACTGAGCGTTGCTGCTTTAATTCCCATATTTGCAGAATTAATGATATCTCTACCTTCAATAAGTCCTTGTAAAAACCCTGCATCAAAAGAATCTCCTGCTCCAATAGTATCAATGAATCTTTTAGGCGTCATTGTAGGGACCAATTGTCGTTATAATCTCGGCGTTTCGTATTTTATATCAAAATAAACATTAAACGGATGTTCTGTTTTTGGTTCCGAATTTAA
>CAZVTX010000329.1:0-4183 GCA_964629395.1 uncultured archaeon | reverse complement strand
GCATCAGTATTTTAATATATACTATGATACTTTACATTTTCATAACGGGTAATAGTTTTGCATGGTGGCGCATGAGAATCTCTCAGTCTTCCTATAATATTGGGGGACTTATTTTGCCCAGGGCTTTAGTTACTGTTACAACAACCTTTTTCTCTTCGATTTTTCTTTTAACATGGTCTACATTTAAAGAAGTATCTAATAGGGTTGATGAATTACAGAAAGCAGAGGCAGCTAATGAAAACCCTCTACTTATCATGGAGAGACGTGAACGTGCCATATCTAAAGCAGTCGGGAATGTCGGTAAGAAAGGAATACTCTTTCTTACGATTAATGCCGTAGTTATAATTTTTTCCAGTGATCTTAATGTTTATGCAAATCAAGCTTTAATCATCATTATTCCATTCGCAATTGGAGCTATTGGTACACTTATGATCGGAACTTATTCAACAAAAAAGAAAAAACCTAAAAAGGAATTAGGGGCATTTTTAATAGATTATTTAATTCTATGTCCTCATTGTAAAGGACAAACTGCTCTTGGAGGAAATTATTGTGAACTCTGCGGAAAAGAATTATTGACGGGAAGCAGATTCACTGAAGGGAACTATTGTCCAAAATGTAATAAATTAAATCCCGATAAATCAATTCATTGCAGATATTGCGGAACAAAATTAAAGGAATAAAATTGATAAAATAATTTTTATAATAAATCTATTTTTTTTATATTTTTAAGAAACCTGAAGATATAAGAGTGAAGCAGAGACTAAGATTAAAAATATTCCGATATTGAGTTGAATTTGAATTGGCAAACTTATTATTAAATTGAGTAGAGCAATAAATATCAAAATTAATGATATGAAGGATTGCTTAATTCCTGAGAAAATAAAATTCTTTCTGTATTTTTCTAGATTTTGGCTATTTAATAAATTATCAATTGAAGTAAGTATAGGAAAAATCCAGGAACTTACAATCAAAAAATACATAAAAATATTTTGGACGTTATTTAGGTTTAAAAAATATATATTTAATGATATAACTTCATAAGGTAAGGAAATTTTAATTTGGCAAATAGGTAAAAGAATGCAGAGTATTGTAATAATTGATGCCGATATAAAATAAATTTTTTGAATAAAATCAATATTTCTCTTATTTTCTAATTCAAAATATCTTAAGATAATATTAATGCTTTTTAAAATCAAGGCAAAAAAGAATCCTATAATAATTATAAGTTTTAAATCAGAAAAAATAAAATATATCCCTATTAATGATAAAATAATGCCTCCTATTACCAAAATTAATGAAAATCTTTTTGAGAATCGAAATATTACGGAAGTTTCTTTCATTTTCTTTATGATTCTAACAATATTTTTTATTGTAAAATATTTTAATTATTTTAAAAAATTAATCTATCGTTATTTAAGTCTTGAAAAAATATATTCTCAATCAAAAAGAAGATATTATCAAGGTATTATAACTTTGCGTGAAATATACATTTCACGAAAGGTTTTATCACCACGGTGATATGATTTTCATTGAAATCATTCCTAAATTTTCAAGATTTTGTCAAGAAATAAATTAATTAAATTGTGTTTCACATAATTAATTAAATTTTTAGTTATAAGAACAGCGTTAAATTGAATGAAATAAGTTCAGATAAAAAGGATGATTTCAAACCGACTCTTCAATACTATTATTATTTTGGAATTGCGGTAGTTGTAGTTTTACTGACAATATTGAGGATTATTTTCGGGCTTTCTGAAAATTTAAATGAATTTGAAAGACTTAGAGATATTGATTTTCAAACACTCAGGGATCATTCCGATCGCGGACTTATAAATTACTATAATGGTGCATCTTATAGAGGTTTTCGGGCAATATATCTCTATTATTGGTATTTTATTTTTTTCCCGGTATATCTCTTACCTTTTGAAATAGGAATATATGTATGGGATATCCTAAGACTTATATCTATTTATATTGTTGCCCAAAATATCCATAAAATTGCACGAAATGGTTATGATAGATTTGTTTTTTTCGTTATAAGCGGAATTGGATTCTTTGCAGATGCCTATCTAAATAATACCAATTGGATTATCCAATTACTGCTTTTTGAGTCATATCGATGTTTACAAAATGATAAAAAATGGCTTTCAGGTATATTTTTTGCAATTGCTTGTTATAAAATAAATGTAATTATTTTTCCATTACTTCTTCTAATAATTAAAAAAATTAAGCTCAAGGATTTAATTTATTATGCTGTGCCGTTAACTATTTTATGTTTACCGTATATAATTTTTCCCGAATATTTCATGCAAATGTATCATAATTGGACTTATGTTGAAGAGGGAAATCCCGCAACCTCTAATATTTTTCTTCAAATATATTTAATCAGTTGGCAAGCATTTCAGACGGCTCAATTAATGTTCATTGCGATTTTGGTAGCGATATTTCTTGGAGCCTATGAAGGAATAGAATGGAAGAAATATTTCCGCTGGGTATTACTTGCCGTAATTATCCTGATTAATCTTTCTTTTCCTTTTATATTATGGCAACTTACTTAATGAAAAATTTATAATCTTTTTTCTAAAAATCGAAATTCATATTATATCTTTCTATTTAACGAAAATCATATTATGCATTTCAAGAAATAGAAAGTTATAATATATCTTTCTTTTTATCGAAAGATTCTTATTTGACGTATTTAAATTTATTTCTGAAATATTAAAAATATATTTACGTATTTCTTATTTTAGATTGATGTCATTAGATAAAGAAGATATAAAAAAGATTGCAATGGCTGTTTATGATGCAATATTTAATAATTTAGAAAATGTAAAAATAGAAAATAATGAAATTCCTATAAAAAAATTTTCAAGCGGTATACGATATATAGATTACGGAGGATATCGATTTATCGAACAAAATCGAAATAAACCCTCTCAATGGGGAAAGAAGGCAAGAGAAGGACACAAAATCATGTGGGTCATAAAGGGACGCCGATATATTGCAAGAATTTTCGACGGAGAATTTATTTTTTTAGGAAAATAATTTTAATGAATAAATTTTGATATAAAAACTAAAAAAAGTATAATAATTTCCTAATTATAATTATTTCAATTATTTTTTCTCAACAATAAGTTAAATATAATTTTTACCTTAAATAAATCATAACCAAATAGAATATGTTGATTTTTAAAAACTAAATAAACTGATTATAATGGAAGAATATAAATGCGAAGTTCTTATAATAGGGGCGGGACCCGCTGGTTGTGCAGCAGGGATTTATTGCGGCCGAGCGGGAAGGGATACAATTATTTTGAAGGGAAAAACCCCTTCTGCTTTAGAATTAGCAAAAGAGATTGATAACTTTCCTGGGCATCCGAATATAACGGGAAAAAAGCTATTGGAGAAATTTCAAAATCATGCTAATAGTTATAATAACGTTAAAATAATTGATGGAGATGTAATCTCATTAATGTTAGGAATGGGAATGAATATGATTTCTACAAGAACGGCAAATATTATGGCAGATTCAATTATTATTGCAACAGGTAGAGGATTAAGAGGAGAAATAATTAAGGGAGAATCAAAATTAGTAGGCTACGGCGTATCATATTGTGCACTATGCGACGGGCCTCTCTACAAAGAGAAGGATGTCTATATTTACGGGGACGATGAAGAGATGATTGAGGACGCTTTAGTGCTTAATCAAATGGGATGTAAAGTTCATATAATATCGAATAAAAGTATAGGAGAATTGCCGGACAAAATAAATAAGGTAAAGGATAAAAATATTGAGATAATTGACAAAACTGAGATTTTAGAGGTTAAGGAAGGCTCAGAGGGTATTATCGAGAAAATTATTATAAAAAATATAGATACCGAAGAGATAAAAGAATTGGATTTATCTTGCTTATTTATTATCTCACATGTTCCATCTAATACAATCTTCAAGAAAGCAGGAATAGAACTTGACGATAAAGGAAATATCAAGGTAAATGAGGAATTAGAAACAAATATTGAGGGGATATTTGCTGCAGGTGACGTTATTGGCGGATTATTTCAAGTAGTAGTTGCCGTTGCCGAAGGTGCAAAAGCAGGAATTAATGCTAATAAATTTGTAAGACAAAAAAAGAAAGAATAAATTAATTTTTTAATAATTCATTTAAGCTTGAATATTTAAAAT
>CAZVTX010000328.1:0-4193 GCA_964629395.1 uncultured archaeon | reverse complement strand
ATTAATCCTAATGATAATCAAATCTTCTATGGTAAAGATGATGGTTTTTCGTGGATTCAGGAATTAAAAAATTTAAATCCGGATAATTTAGAGATTGCACACGGTAGAATATACCAAAAAAGAAATGAAACTGTATATTATAATAATTTTGCAACCAAACCTGATTATAATTACGATGATAATAATCCCTACGGAGGATATGAAGGAACAGGTGATGTCATTAATTTAAATTATAACCCGGCAGGATATTTACAAATAGAAATTACTCCCGGGCTGAGTCAATTTGGAGGTAATCCTTCAGCAAATTGGTGGAGTTATATTGATATTCCCTATGAGGTAGATTATGCTGAAATTACACTATCATGGGAGATTAGTTCTTTATCTACATTCGAAGAAGATGATGATTATCGTGTAATTGCCAGAATTAATAATAAATATATTGATGGAGAAAAGGATTTTATAAGAGGAGATATCGTTCCCATTAAGGGCTCTGATAATGCATTACTCGTATATAACGATTCAAGCTTTTTAAGACACGGAGTAATTACCAGAACATACAATATTACTGATTTAATTGATAGACTTACCGGTGTTAATAAATTTGATTTTGGCGTATGGGCAAAGAATCCAACAGTAGGCGATACAGATATTATTGTTGCAAATTTCCATTCAATTGAAATAAGATATAATATATCTACTAAATATGAAGTTGCTTCATTAGAATTTGATTATAAGATGATTTATGAAAGAGATTCTTTTAATCCAGGCGATCCCGAAAATTTAGACGATCCCAATTTAATAATTAATAATGCCTCTGTTTTTTTAATTCTTCAAAATTATTCATTAATAAAGAAAATAAGAGTATTACCGTTTAATAAAATGGTTTTTCTTAAATCTTCTGATACGAGTATAGGTGCTGGAGACTCTATCCATGTTCAATATAGTCTTTCCCAAGAATATCAAAAAATTCTTAAAAGTAATAATTTACTTTTTTCGCTTGGAATCTATTTTGAAACAAATTACCATGAAGAATTGAATTTACAATTTATCTTAGATAATGTGACTTTTACAATCAACTATAAACACCCTTCTGTAAATTATTCAGAATTAGAAACTAATATTGACGGTAAAGGTTTTAATGATGTTAATCAGAATCCTTTAATTGGGAATGTATCCGATTGGGGCCACACTCAAAATGAAACACATCATTTCCAGTTTAGGACAAATAATAATACTTTCATTGACATCCTTTATCTCAATATAAAATCTGTTTTTAAGCTGAATTATAGTGTTCAAAAAATGAATGGAGCATTTGCAAAATATAAAATAGATGCTGCAAATTCGGAATACGGAATATGGAATATTACATATAATAATACAATTGAATACTCTAAATTATTATTGGCAAATAATACTCCTTTCTTTAATCTCTCCGATTATTCCATCTCGTTCTTAAACATGCCTGCTTTCGATAATAATGGTTCCAACAGTAATAATTGGGAAATATATAGTGCAATAAGTCCAAATTTCAATAATTACTCACAAAAATTATTTCGATTCAATTATACGGGGAATAAAATGAATCAAAGCGCCAAAATAATCCATGCATTTGAAAAAGGAAATTGGACAATTTTAGCCCGCCAGCCAAATTATATTATAAATATACGGTTTAACGCCTCTGATTATTATGAAGGGATTTTTAGTAATACACCAATATTCTATAGAGGATCTTATATGAAATATAATTTCACTCTTAAAGAAGATGCATTAAACAAATATAATGGGAATTATAGCATCGAAATATTAAATTCAACTTTAGATACTATAGATGGTTATCCTATATTTAAAACCTCAAACAATAGATACTTAACAGGTGTTATACCCATTTCATTGAGTTATAAAGTTGGAAAGTATTATATATTCGTGAAATGGAATGATACGGCAACATTTCAAAATAGTACATTAAGATTTGGATCGAAGATTAGCACATTTTTAATATATAATGCCACTCACAGCGGGTTTATAAAGACTACATCTTCCGTGCAGCCAGGAATTGAGGCAAATTTCACCGTATATTATAGAACAAACTATAGTGATTGGGGAATTAACACTTCAAATTTGTTAGTTTATTATAATTATTCAAATGTTGGATGGAGATTATGGGGTGTTGAATGGACAGGTACTTATCAGGTAAATTTTACATATTTAGGTGATGGAAATTATTCGGTAAAATTATATACTTCGGGAACCCCAAATGGTGTCTATAAATTAGTTTTTATTTTTCGAAAGTTATATCATCAAATGCAAAATATTACATGGGATTTAACGGTTAGCTCTGTACAATTTTTAAAGATTAATATTACTAAAGGAGCACATAAAGTAGGATTAAAATATGTGATTAACCAAGATAATATCCCGTACGTAAATGATACGGTGAACAGTATCATTCAAATCAATTTAACGGATAATCTAGATGTACCCCAAACAGATGCTATTATTATCGGTAAAATAGGGACAGGCGGAAATATCTTTTATGGTGTTGATTTATATAAATCAATACCATTACCTCAAAATAAGGGATTATATAATTTAACATTAGATACTACCGGATTAAATGCAACAGAACCGGGTAAAAATAAAACATTATATATTACATGTTATAAAGACGGGTATTCTACAGTAGAGATAAATGTAACCATTGAAATCCATAAAATCCCTACTTCAATATCCTTACAAAATATTGATCCCGTTTATGAACAAGGTGAAATTGAAATAATAGCTACTATGCAAAAATATATTACTCCAGATAATCCAAAACCCGTAAATAAAGGGACTTTAACATATTATATTGTAAATAATTCAAAAATATTTAAGAGCGGAACCCTTGACTTTTTAATGAGCGGAGTATATACAAAAACAGTCTCTGTTAACGGCTTACTACATGGAAATTATACAATTTATATAAATGGAACAGCTTTCAATTGTGAAGATTCACAAAGTAATTTTGTTAATTTAGAAATAATGCCTCAAATAGCCACTGATATCAATATAACAATACCTTCTATTGTAAGAGTATTGAATGAATTTAATATTGAAACAAAATTATTCTATAAAGCGAATGGTTCAGTAATTGCAAATCAAAGTTTTTACTTAAACATAACGACAGGAAATTCTGATCCACAAATAATATCGCGAACAACTGATAATAACGGATATGATTCATATCCATTCATAATATCATCAGATTATAAGGATCAGAATATTACAATAATAGCGGTATTTGAAGGACAGGGTAAACTTAGAGGATGTTCGAATATTGTTAAACAAAAGATTTACGGTAAAATTCCAATTGTTTTGAACATTACCCAGCATCCTAACAACAGTGTTAGGGTGGGATATTCTGCAACTTATGTATGCCAAATAGACATTAAAGATCCCGATGAATCGGAACAAAATAGGATAATTTTATTCACTGCTTACTACGATAATAACAAAAGGAATCCTTTCATATCAACTCAACTTCAAACGGATAAAAACGGTATTTGTAGTTATACCATAAATGAGATCGCAGATGGTAAAGATAATATAACCGTATATTTTGAATATTTAGGGTCAACAACAGTCGCATATAATTCAACTTCTAGAACGGATAAAATATTACCCAAATGGAGATCTGCGTTCAGCTATGAAGCTTTACCTGAAATAATCCGTTTTGGACAGACAATTACATTTAATATGACTTTTTGGAGTAGTGATAATCAGTCATTATCATTTTCCGGACTCTCGGTTGCTTTTACTTTCAAATATGGGACAACAATCGAAATATATACAAAATATATTGATGAAAACAATAGATTAACATTTGATTATACTATTGCCGATAATTTTAATGGTGGCCTGAATGTTACAATACATTTCTTGGGAAATAATAAAATTGCGGATAATATGACAAGCTTGTTTATAGATGTAAAAGAAAAAATTAAAGTAACAATTAAGTTCTTAGATAAAATTGAATCACAATATATGGTTGGAACACATTATATTTCGGTAAAAGTAACTGATGGAGAAGGAAATCCTCTTGAGGGTTTGGATCTAATTTTTCAGGTAATTGATGATAAAGGAACGGTTATATATAATGTATCGGTATCCACCAACGCAGAAGGAATCGCATCAGCTTCAATTAATTTTAAAGA